>JAVBOQ010000023.1:0-4438 GCA_031550455.1 Eubacteriales bacterium | reverse complement strand
TGCCCGTCCGCCGCACCACCTCCCCCCCGTCGGTGCGCTTCAGGGGCTGCGGTTTAACGCGGGCGGGGGGCGTCGCGACCCCTCCGCCCGGGGGGGGGCCTACAAACTGCTTTTTTCGCCCCGCCGCCCCGCCGATGAAGCGCAGCCCTTCCATCATCTCATGGAAATACGCCTTCGCGCCCGGGGCGTGTTCGTGCGGGGCCGTCACGCCGGTGACCTTGACAAAGAACAGCACCACGGCGATGCCGATGGCCGCGGTGACGACGTCGATAAAGAAAATGGTCTCGATGGGCAAAAAGGTGAGCAGCGCGCCCGCCGCCATCGGCGCGGCGAACATGGTCAGCGACTGCGCCGTGCTTTGAATCCCGTTAAAGCGCGTGAGGTGCTCCTCCGGCACAATCTGCGGAATCAGCGCGCCGACCGCCGGTTGCTGCACGCCCTGGCCGATGCTTCGCGCCGTCACGGCCGCCAGCAAAAACCAGACGCTCTGGTAGCCCGACATGTAGACAACCGCGACGATGAGCGTGATGAACGCGATCACGCCGTCCGCGATGTTGATCAGCAGCTTGCGGTTATACCGGTCCGCCCAAACCCCGGCGAGCGGGGAGACGAACACAAGCGGCAGCATCGCGGCGCAGGTGAACAGCGCGATCAGAACGCCGGACTGTTCGTTGAGTGTGATATGCCACGTGATCGCGTGGGAAACAAGCATGGAGCCGAACATGGATAAAAACTGTCCCGCGATGAACAGGCCCGCGTTTCGTTTCCAGTGGGGAAAGGCCGCTTTCTCCTGCATGACTGCTTCTCCTTTGTTGACCGCTGATGGATTTGGGCGGCAGACCTGCCGGTACCGGCCCTGAGTATACCATAGGATGACCAAAATGCGAAATGCCATGTCCGAAAATGGCCGGAATTTGGCGCGGTTCGTGGTATAATGGCGGTAGTTTCAAGTGGGTGGTGGCGGGCATGCAGGAGAAGGACGGCGGTCTGTACGCCGCGTTTCGGGCCAAGGACCCGCGCTTTGACGGGCGGTTTTTCGTGGGCATTTCGTCCACGGGCATCTACTGCCGCCCGGTCTGCCGCGCGAAGCGGCCCAAAAAAGAAAACTGCGCGTTCTATAAAACGGCGGCCGAGGCCGAACAGGCCGGATACCGTCCCTGCCTGCTGTGCAGGCCGGAGCTCGCGCCTGGCGCGTCGGTCGCGGACGCGGCAGCCAGTCTGGCGCGCCGCGCCGCGAGGCTGCTGGAGGAGAACTGCGCGGGCGAGCTGCGCCTGGAGGAGATGGCCGCGCGCCTCGGCTGCACGGGCCGGCACCTGCGGCGCGTTTTCGCTGCGGAATACCGCGTGACGCCCGTGCGGTACCTGCAGACCTGCCGGTTGCTGCTGGCCAAGAACCTGCTGACGGACACGGACCTGCCCGTGCTCGACGTCTGCATGGCGGCGGGGTTTGGCAGCCTGCGCCGCTTCAACGGCCTGTTCCAGAGCAACTACCGCCTTTCGCCTACCGCGCTTCGGAAACAGGCGCCGCGCGGGGAAAAGCGCTGTGATGTGGCGCTGGCGCTTGGCTACCGCCCGCCTTACCGGTGGGATGAAATGCTGCATTTCCTCGCCGGGCGCGCCATCACAGGCGTCGAGGTCGTGGAAAAAGGGACATACGCGCGCACTGTGCGCATGCTTTTGGCGGACGGAAAGCCGGTGAACGGCTGGATCCGCGTGCGCAACCTTCCCGACAAAAATGTCCTGACCGTCACCATGAGCGAGCGCCTGCTGCCTGTCCTGCCCCAGGTGCTGGCGCGGGTCCGGCATTTGTTTGATCTGTACTGCGATCCCGAAGCGGTTTTTGAATCGCTTTCGCCCATGAACGAGATCCGGCCCGGCCTCTGCGTGCCGGGAATCCGTTTGCCCGGCTGCTTCGACGCGTTTGAAATGGCGGTGCGGGCGGTGCTGGGGCAGCAGATCACCGTAAAGGCCGCCTGCACGCTGGCCGCGCGGATCGTGCGGGCGTACGGCGCGCCGATGGAAACGGGCGTCGAGGGCCTGACCCACGCGTTTCCGCCGCCCGAGGCGCTGCTGGCGCTGGACGGGCCGCTTCATAACCACCTCGGGCCGCTGGGCGTCACCTCGTCAAGGGCCGACACCATCGGCGAGCTTGCGCGCCTGTTTGCGCGGAGCGAAATCGACTTCGGCCCCTGCGCTCGGCCGGAGGCGGAAATGGAAAAGCTACTGACCGTTCGCGGCATCGGCAACTGGACTGCGCAATACATCGCCATGCGCGCCATGGGATGGCCGGACGCTTTCCTCGAAACCGACGCGGGCGTGAAGAAGGCGCTCGCGCCTCGCACGCCCCGGGAAATGCTGCGGATGGCGGAGGCGTGGCGGCCCTGGCGCAGCTACGCCACCGTCAACCTATGGAACATACTCGCGTGAGGAGGAGCACCATGTACTTTTCGACGACGTGTCCGTCGCCTGTGGGGCTGATTACGCTGGCGTCCGACGGGACACGGTTGGCTGGGCTGTGGCTGGAAGGGCAGAAGTATCACGGCGGCGCCCTATCGGGCGTAATGGCCGAAAAAAAGGACCTGCCGGTGTTCGGCGCGGCCAGGGCGTGGCTGGACAGGTACTTTGCAGGTGAAAAGCCCGCCGTTTCCGAATTGCAGCTCGCGCCCGTCGGCAGCGAATTCCGACAGGGCGTGTGGCGGATTTTGTGCGGGATTCCTTACGGCGAGGTCATCACCTACGGGGACATCGCGAAGGAAATGGCCGCGAAAATGGGCAAGGCCGGCATGTCCTGTCAGGCCGTGGGCGGCGCGGTGGGGCACAACCCGATCTCCATCGTCATCCCGTGCCACCGGGTGGTAGGCGCGGACGGCAGCCTGACGGGCTACGCGGGCGGAATCCATACGAAGATCAGGCTGCTTGAATTGGAGGGCGCGGACATGTCCAGGCTGTACGCGCCGGGCAGAGGAACCGCGCTGTAAGTTTTAATTGTATACAATCCCCCAAGAAGGGATTCTGAAGGGCCAATGGCCCTTAAGCGGGATTCCAAAGGGCGGAGCCCTTTGGCCGTTCCTTCGTTCCTTCTTCCCTCCATCCCCCGTCAATCGTACTCCATCCTGACGAACATGCCGTCCAACGCTCGGTCGGTGAGCGTCCGGGGCTCCGGCACATACCCTGGCCTCCGGCAACCGCGCCCGGCGATGCCCATCGCCCTGTCCCCCAGGGTTTCCCGGCACGCGGCGAGCATACCTTGCATGGCCGCGGCTTCCTCCGGGTGCTTTGCGGCGACGTCATGCGCCTCTCCAACGTCCGCGCGGAGGTCATACAGCGCGCCTGTGTCCGCGTAATATTTCAGCGCGCCGTGCCGTACCGCGCGCAGATGGTCGTCCACATAATAGAAATAGCTGTCCCGCGCGCAGCGCCCGTCGCCGCGCAGCAAAAGATCCGACAGATCCACGCCGTCCACCGCCGGTTTCTCTGAAAGCCGCGCGCCGATAAGCCCCGCCAGCGTCGGCAGAAGATCCATGCAGCAGGCGATTTCGTCGCGGCATCCGACATGAAGTTTGCCTTTCCACCAGAAAATGCAGGGCACGCGGCTTCCGCCCTCGAACGCCTCGCCCTTGAACCCGCGCAGCGGCGCGTTGCTGCCGCCCAGACGGCCTTCTGAACCGTTGTCGGACGCGAAGATGACCAGCGTGTCCTCCGCGATGCCGCACGCCTCCAGCGTGTCGAGCATGCGCCCCATGCACCAGTCAATGTGCGCGACAGCCGCGCCGTACACACCGTTTTCGCCGGGCCTGTGAAAGCGCGGCGCGGGCAGAATCGGGCGGTGAACATACATGTGCGCGAAATACAGAAAGAAAGGATTGTCCCGGTTTTCGCGGATGAACGAAAGGGCGTCATACAGGTATCGATCCGTCAAGCCCTGCTGCACCGGTTCGACCTCGATCACGGTTTCATCACGGATGACAGGCAGCGGCGGAAAGTCAAACTGCGCGTTCAGCGGATGCGCGGGCAGCATATCGTTCGAATAAGGCAGACCAAAGTAATGGTCAAACCCGTGGGCCAGCGGCAAAAAAGGCGGTTGGTCGCCCAGATGCCATTTGCCGATCATGTGCGTGGCGTAGCCTTGTTCTCTGAACATGCGCGGCAGCGTGAACTCGCCCGCGCTCAGCCCGATGGGATCACCGGGCAGCAGCACACAGAAATCAGTGCCTCGCCCAAGCCCCACGCGCTGCGGATAACAGCCGGTCATCATGGCCGCGCGCGACGGGGAGCACAGCGGCGCTGCGTAGTAGTCGGTGAGGCGGACGCCTTCCCGCGCCATTTGGTCAAGAACAGGGGTATGGTTGCCCCGGCTGCCGTAGCAGCCGAGGTCGCCATACCCCAGATCGTCGCACAACACGAGAATCACATTCGGCTTGTCCTTCGAATTCATCCG
>JAVBOQ010000080.1:0-4604 GCA_031550455.1 Eubacteriales bacterium | reverse complement strand
CCGTGCTCAAGACGGTCGGCGATTGGTATTATGTGAAGTACAACAGCGTGGTTTCCGGGTATGTGCTGAAAAAATTTGTTTCGTCCAAGAAGCCGGGCGGCGCGGCAAAGGACGACAAGTCCGATTCGGACAAGTCAAGCGCCGCGTCCGATGAGAAGCTGCCGGACAAGGTTTCCGGCCTTGGCGGCGCGCCAGCGACCAGCAAAAAGGGCGACAAGAACAGCGACGTGAAGAAGCTTCAGCAGGCGCTGAAGATTGTCGGCCATTACGCGGGGACATGCGACGGTGTCTTTGGCGACGGTACCGAGACCGCCGTGAAGAGCTTTCAGAAATCGCGCGGGCTGTCGCAGGACGGCGTCGCGGGGCCGGTGACGATCAAGCTGCTGTTCGGCGAGGAGCCGGAAGGCGGCGGAAGCGTTACGGGGGATTCCGCCGCGGGCAGCGGCAAAAATGTCGAGGTGCTCGACTGGTTCAAGGACCGCGTCTCGTCGATCATCCCGAAGGGCACCATCATCACGATCAAGGACGTGCGCACCGGTTCAACATTCCGCGCGCGGCACCTGTTCGGCGCGAATCATATGGACGCCGAGCCGTATACCAAGGAAGACACGGCCAAGATGAAGGCGATTTACGGCGGAAGTTGGAGCTGGGACCGCCGGGCGATCCTGATCCTGTGCAGCGGGCGCGTTTTCGCGGCCTCGATGAACGGCATGCCGCACGGCGACGAGGAGATTTACGACAACAACTTTGACGGGCAGTTCTGCATCCACTTTATCAACAGCAAGACGCACGGCACCGACAAAGTGGATTCGGATCATCAGTATTGCATCAGCGTGGCCGCGAGATCCAGTTGGTAGAGCATTCGCTCATGGCACCGTGGGGGGAACGGCAGTGGACGTCCAGTGACGTCCGGCGGCGAAAGCACAGCTTTTCGCCGCTTTCTTTTTGTGCTATAATCACCTGCAAACGAAAAATACCGCCTCGAAAGGGGTTTTTGTATGAAAACGCTGTTTGCCGTCCATCCGTGGAAATTGATCGAAAACGCGCTGCACCGCGAGGACATGCGCCTTTCGGAGTCGCTGATGTCGACCGGCAACGCGCACATGGGCATGCGCGGAAACTTTGAGGAGGCGTACGGCGGTGACTGCCACCGCGGCACGTATCTGGCGGGCGTGTGGTTCCCGGACAGGACGCGTGTCGGCTGGTGGAAGGTCGGATACCCGGAGTACTTCGGCAAGGTGATCAACGCCGTCAACCTGATCGAAATCGGCGTCGCGGTGGACGGCGAACCGATCGACCTGCACCGCAACGAGGTCACGGCGTTTTATCGCGAGCTCGACATGGAGCGCGGGCTGCTCAGGCGCACGGCGACGATCCGGTTGCCAAAGGGCGACGTACGGATCGAGGTTGAGCGCTTCCTGTCGATCGACCGCAAGGAAATCCTCGCGATTCGCTACCGCGTCACGCCGTCGTTTCCAGCCGAAGTGACGTTCACGCCCGCGCTGGACGCGAACGTCCAGAACGAGGACAGCAACTACGGCGAAACGTTCTGGGAGAACGTTGACCAGGGCGAGGAAACAGGCGCGCTGTTCGTCCACGCCCGCACGCGCGAAAACCCGTTCGGGACGCCTCGGTTCGACATCGTCGCGGCGATGGACGCGCCGGACGGCGCGGAACGCGGCGTGTCGGAGGGCCGTGTATCCGCGCGGATCGAACGCCGCGTGACCGCCAGTGAAACCGTGGAGTATGTAAAGCTCGCGGCCGTGGACACGTCGCGGAACCACGGGACGCCGGAAGCGCTGCGCGCCTACGCGCTGGACGCGCTCGCAGCCGCGCGGGCCGCCGGATACGACGCGCTCCGGGCGGAGCAGTGCGCCGCGTGGCGCGCGCGCTGGGACAGGATGGACGTGCGCATCGGCGGCGACGACGCGGCGCAGCAGGGCATCCGGTTCAACCTGTTTCAGATGTTTTGCACCTACGACGGAACCGACCCGCGGCTCAACATCGGGCCGAAGGGATTCACCGGCGAAAAATACGGCGGCGCGACGTACTGGGACACCGAAATGTTCTGCCTGCCGATGATCCTGTCGGCGATGGACGAGGACGCGGGCAGGAGCCTTTTGAAATACCGTTACCTGCACCTTGACAAGGCCAGGGAGAACGCCCGAAAGCTCGGCTGCGAGGGCGCGCTGTACCCGATGGTGACGTTCACCGGCGAGGAATGCCACAACGAATGGGAGATCACGTTCGAGGAGATTCACCGGAACGCCGCGATGGCGTACGCGATCTTTCTGTACCGCGAGTACACGGGCGACGACGCGTATGTGCGCGCGTACGGCCTGCTGGTGATGCTGGATATCTGCCGGTACTGGATGAGCCGCATGACCTGGAACGAAAGCAAGCGCTGCTACATGATCCTCGGCGTGACGGGGCCGAACGAATACGAAAACAACGTGTCCAACAACTGGTACACGAACCGCATGGCGAAGTTCTGCCTGGAGCAGACGGTGCTGTACGCGGGCGTATGCGGAGGCCACGGCGTCACGGCCGAAGAGCTTTCGTCGTTTGCGGACGCCGCGAAAAAGATTTACCTGCCCGAGGACGAAGCGCGCGGCGTGTTTGTGCAGCACGACGGTTTCCTCGACAAGGAACTGCGCGCTGCCGACACCCTGCCGCCTTCCGGGCGGCCGCTCAACCAGCACTGGTCGTGGGACAGGATCCTGAGATCGTGCTTCATCAAGCAGGCGGATGTGCTGATGGGCCTGTACTGTCTGCGCCACCTGTACGACCGCGAAACGATCGCGCGCAACTTTGATTTCTACGAGCCGATGACCGTGCTCGAGAGCAGCCTGTCGCCGTGCTTACACGCGATTTTGGCGGCCGACGCGGGCCGGTTTGACAGGGCGGTCGACCTGTACCGCCGCACGGCGCGGCTTGACCTCGACAACGTGAACAACGACACCTGTGACGGCCTTCACATTACGTCGATGTGCGGCAGTTGGATGGCGATCGTCAAGGGCTTCGCCGGGATGCGCACAGAGTCCGGGACATTGGAATTTTGCCCGCGCGTGCCGGCTGCGTTCCGGTCGTTCGGGTTCAAGACCCGTTACCGGGGCCGGCTGATCGAGGTTGAGGTCGACGACGGGCGGATGACGATGACGCTTTTGTCCGGCGAGGCGCTGTCGGTCAAGGGATACGGCGCGTGGCTGGCGCTCCGCGAAAGCGCGCCGGTACGGATAGCCATACGCGGCGCGGAGGAGGTGCCCGATGATTCACGGCATGGTGTTTGACCTGGACGGCGTGCTCGTCGACACGGCGCGGTTTCATTATCTGGCCTGGCGGCGGCTTGCGCGCGAGTGGTTCGGCATGGAGTTCACCGAGGCGGACAACGAGCGGTTCAAGGGGGTCAACCGCGCCGCCTGCATGAAAATTCTGTGCCAAATGGCCCAAAGGACGCTGACGGACGCGGACTTTGAGCGCGGCATGGACATCAAAAACGGCTGGTATGTCGACATGGTCGGCGCGATGACGCCGGACGACGCGCTGCCCGGCGCGCGCGCGTTCGTCGAATCCGCCCGGGCGCGCGGCATCCGCTGCGCGATCGGCTCGGCCAGCAAAAACTGCGCGTTGGTGCTCGCCCGCACCGGCATCGGCGGGCTGTTTGACGCCGTCGCCGACGGCACGGTCGTCGCCCGCGCGAAGCCCGACCCGGAGGTGTTCCTTACCGCCGCGCGGATGCTCGGGGTAAACCCCGCCGACACGATCGTCTTTGAGGACGCGCAGGCGGGCATCGACGCCGCGAAGGCCGGCGGCATGCGCTGCTGCGCGATCGGCCGCGCGAGCGACCTGACCGGGTACGACTGGATTTATCCCGGTCTGATAGCGATTCAAAATAACGCCGAACTGGAGATGGCGTAATGGCTTTCGTTCCCACCTATGATGAGGCGCTGGCGCTTGTGAAGGAGTACAATCAGGAACCGTTCCATATCCTGCACGCGGAGACGGTGTCGTTTGTCTGCGCGTGGTTCGCGCGGACGCTCGATCCGGGCCGCGAGGACTACTGGGCCGTCGTCGGGCTTCTGCACGACCTGGATTTTGAACGGTATCCCGAGCGGCACTGCGTCGCGGTGCGCGAGTTGCTCGAGCCAAAAGGCATCGACCCGAAGCTGATCGACGCGGTCGTCAGCCACGGTTGGGGCATGACCGGCGGCAATGTCGAGCCGTCGTCGATGATGGAAAAGGCACTCTTCGCCACAGACGAACTGACCGGGCTGATCGGCGCGGCGGTGAAAATGCGCCCGTCCGGCAGCGCTTCCGACCTCGAAGTCAAGTCGCTGATGAAAAAATACAAGTCGCCGGCCTTCGCCGCGGGTGTCTCGCGCGAGGCGATCGCCAAGGGCGCGGAGATGCTCGGATGGCCGCTTGAGGTACTGATGGAAAATACCATTGAAGCGTTGCGGGCGTTTGAGGTGAGATGACGAGGGGAGGGACGCTGGGACGCTGTCCCAGACCCTGCCAAAGGGGTTAAACCCCTTTGGAAACCCTGCTTTTCGCCTCCGGCGACCGGGTTTTGTATGTGTCCAGCCCCAACATGGGATTCTTAA
>JAVBOQ010000104.1:0-4473 GCA_031550455.1 Eubacteriales bacterium | reverse complement strand
CCGCCCGCCGTGAGGCGAAAAAGCAGGGTTTCCAAAGGGGTTTAACCCCTTTGGCAGGGTCTGGGACGGAGTCCCAGTGTCCCTCCTCGTCCCCTTTTTCACCCTTCCGCGCCCAGCGCCGCCAGCGGCTCCGTCGCGCGCTGCGCCGCGCCGGCCGCTTCGCCCGCCGACTGCACAAACAGCGCCTCGAGCGCCTGTTCCAGCGTCTTCACCGGTGTGACGGTGACGCCGCACGTGGAAAACCGGTCGATCCAGTTGTCTGCGGGGATCACCACGCGGGACAGACCCGCCCGGCGCGCCGCGTCGACCTTTGCCGGAACGCCGCCGACCGGGTGCACCTCGCCGCGCACGCCGACCTCGCCGGTCATCGCCGCGCAGCCGTCGATGGCCCGCCCGGTCAGCGCGGACGCCGCGACGGCCGCCATCGCGACGCCCGCCGACGGCCCGTCAACCGGCGTTCCGCCCGGGAAATTGATGTGCAGGTCATATCGGTCGACCGGATAGCCGAGCCTGCGCAGCAGCGTCAGCGCGTTCTCCGCGGAGGCGCGCGCCATGCTCTTGCGGCGTATGCGGTGGCCGTCCGGACCGAGCTCCTCCTCGTCGACGATGCCGGTGACGGTGACGCGGCCCTGGCCCGGCGCCGCGACCGCCTCAAGGTCCATCACGGCGCCCTGATGCGAGCCGTACACCGCCAACCCGTGGGCGCGCCCGACGGCCGGCGCGGTGTGCGCCGCGGATTCGGGCCGCACGGCGTAATGGCCGGTTTCGAGCACCCATTCGATGTCGCTCCGGTGAATCTTCCGCCGGCTGTCAAGCTGCGCGACGCCGGACGCCATTTGCACGATGTTGACCGCGTCGCGCCCGCAGGCCGCGTAGCGGCCGATCAGCGCCGCGTCGGGCTGCGAAATCGGGAACCCGGAACGCTCCGCCGCGCCGCCCGCGATCGTCGCGACCTCGTCCGGCTCCAGCGCGCGGAAATAGATCTCCATGCAGCGCGACCGGAGGGCCGGCGGCAGCGAATCCGGGCTGCGCGTCGTCGCGCCGATCAGCCGGAAATCCGCGGGCAGGCCGTTTTTGAATATTTCATGGATGTAGCGCGGGACATGCCCGTCCTCCGGACTGTAATACGCGGACTCAAACCGGACGACGCGGTCTTCCAACACCTTGAGCATCTTGTTCATCTGAATCGGGTGCAGCTCGCCGATTTCGTCGAGGAACAGCACGCCGCCGTGCGCGCGCGACACCGCGCCAGGCTTCGGCTGCGGCACGCCGTTGACGCCGAGCGGGCCCGCGCCCTGGTAAATCGGGTCGTGTACGCTGCCGAGCAGCGGGTCGGCGATCGACCGCTCGTCAAAGCGGACGCAGGTGGCGTCCATCTCGATGAACGGCGCGTCGCGGCGGAAGGGCGTGTCCGGCGACATCTTCGCGCATTCGAGCGCGAGCCGGGCGGCGCATGTCTTCCCGACGCCCGGCGGGCCGTACAGGATCACATGCTGCGGGTTCGGGCCGCAAAGGATGGCCTTGAGCGCGCGGACGCCGTCCTCCTGGCCGACGATCTCGGCAAACCGCGTCGGGCGCGTCCGCTCGGAGAGCGGTTCCGACAGGCGAATGGCGCGCATCCGGTTCAGCCGGTCCATCTCCTGGCTGCCGCGGCGCGAGCCCGTGCCGGACGGCTTCGCCTGCCGCTCGCGCCGGAGCTGCCGGTAGAAATAAACGCCCATGATACAGGTAACGATCAGTTGAATGGCGATGAGGACATACGTCATATGCTTCCCTCCTTTGACGGTGCGTCTGTAGGATGGGATAGGCGGGCGCGCGGCATGCTGCCAATTCCCGGAAAAGCGGCAAAAAAACCGCCGCGGCGGAAAACGGACGCGGCCAAAGGGCGTTCCGGTTTCCGTTGCGGCGGCCAAACCATTTTGTCAGTTGATCTTGCCCACCAGCGAGTCCATCTCGCCGATCAGCTCGCCGACGGTGCCAGCGCTGCTGACCTTGGACGCGAACGCGCCGATTTGCGCCGAGAGTTCCGGGTCGACGGTCACGGCGACGCGCGAGATGGTCGGGACTGCGTCCTGGATGCGGGCCGTGACCATATCGCGGATGCGGTCGGTCAGCTCGCCCTGATACGCCGCGTCGAACGTCACGCCGACGGCGCAGGTGTCGCCGACGATCGCCGCGACGCAGACGTCAATTTCGCTGATCATTGCGGCAGCGTCGCTGGCCTTCCTGGACAGCGCGGCGCTCTGCTCGCCGGTCATCGCGGCCGCCGGCGCGCCGTCGGTCGGGGCTGGGGTCGCGCCCATCAGGTCGGTGCCGCTCGGGAACGGCGTCATCATCGGCGTTACCATCGGGGATGGAGAGGGTGTCGGGGTCGGATTCGCCGCGCACGCGGTCAAAGATAGCGCCAGCGTCAGGCCCAGGATTACCAGTACGAATCGTTTCATGTATACATTCGCCTCCTTGCCGCGGTAGTATGCG
Source organism: Eubacteriales bacterium (assembly GCA_031550455.1). Taxonomy (GTDB): domain Bacteria; phylum Bacillota; class Clostridia; order Christensenellales; family Aristaeellaceae; genus Avichristensenella. The sequence goes on along the minus strand of JAVBOQ010000104.1, from coordinate 1,995 downwards.
CAGCGGGGCGGCGAATTATCAGGGCGTCATTGCGGCTTGAGGTAGAACGAGCACCCGCCGATGAACTCGCGCAGGATCGCGGTCGGCGGCAGCTCGCCCTCGACGTCCGCCTCCATGAAATAGTTCAGAAATTTCACGAGCCTGCGCGCGGGCGTGAAGTACGGATTCGTCTCGCCGATCGCCGCCAGCACCGGATAGGCGTACTTTTTCAAAACCGCCAGCTCGTACACCAGCGCCGAGTTGAACATCACATCCGCCTCTTCCTGATACGGGAAGATGTATTTCTCCTCGCCGCGCCGCACCGACGGCCACATCGCCAGCGTCTCCTCAAACGGCGCGCCGCGGAACTGCCGGTCGCGCACCATCCGGCGCAGCAGGCGCACGTCGGTGGTGCGGATGCGGTTGTGGTCGTCGAGGTTGAGCTGCGTCAGCGCGCTGATGTAGACGCGGAACGCGTACTCGCGCGGAATCACGCCGGCCAGTTGCGGGTTCAGCCCGTGAATGCCCTCGATCAGGATCGGCTGATTCGGCCCGACCCGCATTTTTAGCCCTTCCGGCTTGCGGCGGTTGGTCGTGAAGCTGAAGCGTGGGATTTCGACCGTCTCGCCGCGGAACAGCGCGTTGAGCTGCTCGGACAGAAGCGGGATGTCCAGCGCCTCGAGCGCCTCAAGGTCAGGCTTGCCGTCTTCGTCCTTCGGCACGTCGTCGAGGTTTTTGTAGTAATTGTCAAGCGACAGCATCACCGGTTTCTGGCCGTTGACGCGCAGTTGAATCGCGAGCCTGTTTGTGAACGTCGTTTTGCCCGACGACGACGGCCCCGCGATGAACACCGCGCGCGCGCCGCGCTTTGTACACTGGTCGGCGATGCCCGCGATCGATTTTTCCTGAAGCGCTTCACTGACGCGCACCAGCTCGCGCAGATCGCCCCGGGCGATGATGTCGTTGAGGTCCGCCGCGTTGGCGCAGTCCAGGATGTCGTACCAGCTCGCGGTTTCCGCGAACGCGCGCATCAGCATCGGCCGCTCGGCAAACGGCGCGACCCGCTCCGGATCCTGCGGCGACGGCATCATCAGTACGACGCCCGGCGCGCGGTACAGCAGCGCGAACGCGCGCACATACGCGGTCGACGGCAGCATGTCGCCGTAGAAGTACTCGTAATAGCCATTGCAGCCGTAGACGTCAAAATGCCGGTGCGACCGGTACGACAGAAGCCGCACCTTGTCCGTTTCGCCGGTCTTTGTGAAGTGCTCGACGGCCTTTTCGCAGGACCACCGCTCGCGCTCAAACGGAAGCGCCGCGTCGCGCAGCGCGCGCATCCGCGCCTCGATTTTCGCGACCGTTGCCTCGTCAAGCGGCGCCTGCACGACGATGTACAGCCCGTACCCGGCGCTGTGCTCGATGCGCACGCGCGCGCCGGGCAGCGTGTCCCGGGCCGCCAGCAGGAACAGAAACCGCAGCGACCGCTCGTAGACGCGCCTGCCCTCGTCGTCCGCGTAGTCGAGGATCGAAAGCTCGCAGTCCGTATCCGGCGCCCAGTTCAAAGGCCGCACGCGGCCGTTGAGGCTCGCGGCCAGCGGCCTCGGCGCGCGGTCCGGGCAAAACGCCGCGAAAATTGTTTCCGCGTCGGTTCCCGGCGCGAACGCGCGGGTTTCCCCGCCGATGGTGATATTTGGCATGCGCATCCCTCCCGAAAGCGTCGTGTGATATGAAACGGAACCACCCGCATGACCTTAAGGCGGCGTCATAGTATACTCAGCGCTACCGTGCGCAATCAGTGGTCTTTCGTGCGCGGGGATAGTATAACATTTTTTTTACATTTCTCCAAATTTTCAGCTATGCAATATGTCGCTGGCATTGAGAACTTTTCGCGAGCGTTAAGCTTAGCCGTTCCACTCGAAAAATGTTGACCTAGCTGTATGTTTGTGCTACAATTTTTGTCGAGAGAAATAGTTGCCAGACTATACAGTATCAATTGATGTTGGGGGTTATAAAGAA
>JAVBOQ010000020.1:0-7204 GCA_031550455.1 Eubacteriales bacterium | reverse complement strand
ACGAAACTGTCCATCTCCTCTTTGGACAGGTACGGAAACGCTCTGTCAGGGTCTTCTTTGGCCCGGAGATAAAAGTCGGTGATGTACCTGACCTGCCTGATGAAGGCGTCCGGCGGGTAAAAGTCAAAATAAACGTTGGGAAACGCCTGAATTTTTGAAAACACGGAAAAGAAGACCGATTCATTGTTTGTTTGCAAAAACAAGTGATCCTGCCCGTACCAATCCTTCTTGATCTTCCAGATAAAGCGCGCGTCCTGGCGAAGGCCCTCCGCATAGAGAGGCTCGGCTTTTTTGCGGTCGAACAGCTTTGACCATTCGATATCTGTCAACAAATGAAAGTAATACCCGAGATAAAACGCATGGCGCGCATCCGTTTTGTTCAGGTATCGATCCTTATAATCTTCGGCATCGATAAACGTATCGTCCTTTGACCACCAATGCGTGACATGCTTGTCCGGCGTAAAGCTGCTCCAATCTTCATTGGGCACGCCGCAATCCGGGCCGATGCTGCCGACGAGGAACTCGGCGTTGCGCAGCAGGTCATGCTTGCGCATGAAATACTCCGCAATCCTCATGTGCGCAATCCAAGTTGCCATGCGATTCGCCCTCTTTCGTCCCACCAAAGCACCGCCCCACAAAAAAAAGACCGGCCCGGTCTTTTGGCGGTTCCTTATGAAAACTGTCTGGCCGCGGATTCGTCGTCCGCATAAAGCTTCGCGAGCTTGGCGATCTCCGGTGAAATATCCAGGAAGCATTGGATGATTTTCGGCGAAAAGCTGCCGCATTCGCCGTTGACGATCATGTTGACGGCCGTCTCGTGGGGCAGCGCGGGCTTATAAACGCGGTTCGTCGTCAGCGCGTCATAGCAGTCCGCGACGCCGACCGTGTGCGCGCAGACCGGAATCTCATCGCCCTTGAGGCCGTCGGGATAGCCGCGGCCGTCCCAGCGCTCGTGGTGATGGCGGCAAATCGTGATCGCGTAGATGAAATAGTCCTCGCGGTGCGCTCTGTCGAACCGCTCAAGGATCTCGCTGCCGCTGGTCGTGTGCGTTTTGATGATGTCGAATTCCGCCGGCGTCAGGCGGCCTGGCTTGTTGAGCACGGCGTCCGGAATGACGATTTTGCCAATGTCGTGCATCGCCGAAGCGCTGCTGATCACATGGATTTTCTTCTCGGTCAGCTCATATTCCGGACATTCCCTGGCGACCTGCTGCAGCAGCAGCTTGGTCAGGCCCCGGATGCGCGCGATATGCTGGCCGGTTTCCATGCTGCGGTACTCGATGATCGCGCCCAGTGTGTCGATCATCGCCTCGTTGGATTTCTCCAGCCGGTCGGCCTGCTCCTGCACAAGCTGTTCGAGGTGGTTCCTGTATTGATACTGTTCCGTGACGTTCATCACACGCTTGGTGATCGCCAGCGGGTTAAACGGCTTCATGATCAGATCGGACGCGCCCATGTCGAACAGGCGCGCTTCGTCCTTGTGCGAATCCAGTGATGTAATGATAATGACCGGGATGTGTGTCAAATATCCACGCGCGCGCATGATTTCCATGACGCCGTATCCGTCCAGCACCGGCATCACGACGTCAAGCAGCATGATGGCGATGTCCTGCTCATGCGCCTCGATCTGCTGAACCGCTTCCTGGCCGTTCTCGGCCTCCAAAACGTCAAAATCCCGGGCAAACAGCTCGGATAGTATGGCTCTGTTTACTTCCAGGTCATCGACGATCAGAATGGCTTTGCGATTCATTCGTATGTGCCTCCTAGGCATAGGATGAACGGGGAAAATGGCATGCGCCTCTCCAATCTTACGTCATAAAAAGTGTTCTGTCAAGGCATTCCGCCAGATTCTTGTCGCGGAGCGTGCCATTACGCAAGGATGCAATGCGTAACCCGCGGAGTTGCCGCAACCGCCGTCTTTGTGGCGTACGCGCCGCGCATCGCGCGCCATTGGCGCGTCTCCCTATCCTCCCGCGCCTTCCATAGGCGCGTTTCAGTGTTACACTGAACCTCTCACACGCAGGGCGCGCGGAGCAGTTGCTTATAGGTGTAACCGCATCCGGGTCGAAACACGTAACAAATAGGCGGACAGGAGTGACATATTTCGTCTCCCGACCGCCCAAATGCGCTAAATTTTACCGGTAGTGTGATGAATTTTGTTTCTTTTGGTTACAACCGCTTTGTCGAGCCCTACGGCATCTTATCGCCGACTGTCGTCGGTACCGCGTCCTTCGGGATCGGGCAGAGGTATCCGTCCGCCGCCTTGACCTTGAACTCCGCGGTGGCCTTTTCGATAATTTCCGGGTGCTCATACAGGTCAATCGCCGCGCCGCCGACGACCTTCGCGGCGCAAATCACGCCCTTGTGCGCGATCGACGACACGCCGGCCGACACGTTCTGCCACGAATGGCCCGGCGACTTCGCCGGATGGCAGGCGGTGTGCACCTGCGCCGTCGGCGTCTGCCAGCTCACGTCGCCGACGTCGGTGGAGCCGTAGCGGAACTTCATCGACGGCCACTGCGGCATCAGGAAGTCGTTGAGCGCGCGCTTGCCGTTTTCGGTTTTTTCGGCGACAAAGGCCGCGATTTCCGGGCTTTCCTCGGTGCCGAACCCCGGCAGCTTTGTCGACGGGTTCTCGTACGTCTTCACGATCGTCTCGGCGTAATCCCATTCTTCCTTCGTGTAAGAAGGCACGCCGACTTCTTCGAAATTTTCCTGCAACAGCTTTTCCAGCGTGAAATTCGGCACCGTGTTCGCCGTACCATCGATGAACCGGGTCGACAGCTTTGTCTCGGTCATCATCGCGGCGGCCTCTGCGATCTTGTCAACGCGCGCCTGCAGCTTCAGCGCTTCCGAAACCTTGATGTCGCGCACCATGTACAGCACCTGCGCGTACGGCTGCACAACGTTCGGCGAGTTTCCGCCGCCGTCTGTGATCGCGTAGTGAATCCGCGCGGAGACCGGCATGTGCTCGCGCAGGAACTGCACGCCGATGTTCATCAGCTCCACCGCGTCCAGGCCGGAGCGGCCCAGGTGCGGATCGCCCGCCGCGTGGGACGCGATGCCGGTGAACTTGAACTCCTTTAGGATGCACGAGTTGCAGGTGCCGCTCGTCACCTCGTTCGTGTCGCTCGGGTGCCAGGTCAGCGCCGCGTCGAGCATCTCCCACATGTTGTCGCGCGCCATGTACGCCTTGCCCGCGCCGCCCTCTTCGCCCGGGCAGCCGTAGAAGATCACGGTGCCCTCCCGGCCGGTCTCCTCAAGATACTTCTTGACGGCGATCGCGGCGCCTAGCGAACCCGCGCCGAGCAGGTTGTGGCCGCACCCATGCCCGTTCCCACCCGGGGTGATCTCCTCGCGCGCGGTCGCGCAGCCCTTTTGGGAAAGGCCGGACAGCGCGTCGTACTCGCCGAGGATGCCGATGACCGGCTTGCCGTGGCCGTAAGACCCGTAGAACGCGGTGGGCATGCCCGCGACGTTCTCGGTGACCTCAAAGCCGAGATCCTTGAGCACCTTGACATACAGCGCGGTCGACTTGTGCTCCATCAGCGACAGCTCCGCGTATTCCCACACCTTGTCGCTGACGTCGCAGATCAGCGCGGCGTTCTGGTCGATCGCCTGGAGTGCTTTTTGCTTTGCTTCATTTGCCATATCAATACAACACCTTACTTAAAAATTCTTGGGTTCTCGGGTTCTTCGGGCTGCCGAAAATCTGGTCCGGCCTGCCCTGCTCGGCGATGACGCCGTCGTCCATGAACAGCACGCGGTCGGAGATCTCCCGCGCGAACCCCATTTCGTGCGTGACGATGACGCTCGTCATGCCGCCCTTGACCAGCGACTTGATGACTTCGAGCACCTCGCCGACCATTTCCGGGTCGAGCGCGCTTGTCGGCTCGTCGAAAAGCATCACGTCGGGCTCCATCGCCAGCGCGCGGACGATCGCGAGCCGCTGCTTCTGCCCGCCCGACAGGCGGCTCGGGTGCTCATGGATTTTTTCCGTCAGCCCGACGCGGTTGAGAAGCTCCTCGGCCTTTTTCTGCATGTCGGCCTTGCTTTTTTTGTTCAGCAGCACCGGCGCCATCATGATGTTTTCAAGCACCGTCAGATGCGGAAAGATGTTGAACAGCTGGAACACCATGCCCATGCGCTGGCGGTGGACGTTGACGTTGACGCCCTTCGCGGTGATCTCGACGCCCTCGAAGAACACCTTGCCTGCGTTCGGCGTCTCGAGCAGGTTCAGGCAGCGCAGGAACGTGCTCTTGCCCGAACCGGACGGCCCGATGATCGAGATGACCTCGCCCTTGTTGACGTGCTCGTTGATGCCCTTGAGCACCTGCAGCTTGCCAAACGCCTTGTGCAGGTTCTCCACGCGGATCATCTGTTCGCCGGCAGCGGTTTTCGCGCGCATATCAGTCACCTGCCTTCATCCTCCTTTCAAACACCGCGACCAGCTTGCTCAGCGAGAAGGTCAGGATGAAGTAGATCACGCCCGCGATGACCAGCGGCTCGACGACCATGAACGTGATGCCCTTGATCGTGTTGACCTGGGTCATGATGTCGCCGATGAAGAACGTCGACGCCAGCGACGTCTCCTTGATGACCATGATGAACTCGTTGCACAGCGCCGGCAGGATGTTTTTGACCGCCTGCGGCAGAATGATCTTGATCATCGTCTGGCGGCCGTTGAGCCCCAGGCTGCGCGAGGCCTCTGTCTGCCCGCGGTCGACCGCCTGAATGCCCGCGCGGACAATCTCGCTGACATACGCCGCGGAGTTTAGGATCAGCGCAAGGCAGATGCAGAAGAATTTGTCCTTCGTAAACGGCAGCGCCGCCACGACCGCCTTGGGCATCCAGCCGGGCAGCAGAAAGTAGAAAAAGTAGAGCTGCAAGAGCAGCGGCGTTCCCCGGATGACCTCGATGTAGACCGACGAGAGCCAGCGCAGCGGTTTGAACCGCGCCATCCGCATCATCGCCAGCAGCGAGCCGAAAATCGCCCCGAAGAACACCGTGATCGCCGAGAGCATCAGCGTGTACCATACGCCGTCGGCGAACAGGTAGCCGTACTTGGAAACGACTTTGATGGTGTTTTGAATCAAAGGTCTCGCCCTCCCGGTTCATGGGACGGCTGCGCGGTTTCCAGCCGCGCCAGCCGCCCGAATCGTCGCGGATTCCGGTTATTCGATGCCGAGCGAGGCCGCCAGTTCCTTGGCTTCCGTGTACCAGCCCAGGAGCAGGCCCTGATCAACCGCCGACTGGATCGCTTCGTTGACCGCCGCGATCAGCTCAACCTGACCCTTCTGCACCGCCGCGCTGGTGCCGACAACCGCATATTCATAGCGGAAATCACAAACGGCCAGCTCAGGGTAATTCTCCACATACGACCAACCGTTGTCCACCGCAACGCCGACCGCGTCCACCTTGCCGGTGATCAGCATCATGACCGCGTCGTTGATGTTCGTGACCAGTTCCGGGATCGCGCCGGGCAGTTGCTCCTGCAGCAGCGTCTGCTGCAGCGAGGCGTTCTGCACCGCGATGGTCAGGCCGGTGAAGTCCTCGGCTTTCTTGTACTGATCCGCTTTGTCTTTCATCATCATGATGCTCTGCCCGTTGTCCGCCTCGTACAGAAACGGGATCGACAGCTCCATCGATTCCTTGCGATCCGGGGTCGGCGAAAAGCCGGAAATGGCCATGTCGACCGCGCCCATCGCGACCGCGCCAAGCGTCGCCGAGAAGTCCATCGGCTCGATGACCAGTTCCACGCCGAGGTATTCCGCGATGTATTTCATCAGGCTGACATCCGCGCCGACAATGGCTTCCTGACCTGTCTTGGACGGGTCGAGGAACTCGCTGGGCGCAAAGTCCGGGCTGGTCGCGACGACGATTTTGCCGGCCGCCTTGATCGCCTCCAGGCGGTTTTCGGCCAAAGCGGCGCCCGCCGCGGATAACACAAGCGCAAACGCGAGGACGAGCGAGAAGAATTTTTTCATCGGAATGGCCTCCTTTTATTGATGTGCATGATTATACATGATTTCATCGTATTGTCAACCCCGTTTTGCATAAAAATTTGATCACGGCTGGTTCCGCCGTGATCAGTGAATAAAATTTCGGGGAGGGAACGCCAGGGGCTCCGCCCCTTGGATCCCCGCCAAAGGGACAGTGTCCCTTTGGAAACCCCTCCTTGAATGATTCAATTGTTCAGTTGATTCCGCTCATCCCGCCGTGAGGTGAAAAAGATTGGATTTCAATGGACCTTCACCCTCACGACAACCGCCAGTTTTTCCCCACGCGCTTCACCGTCTTTTTCGGGAGCCGGATGCCCGCGATGTCGTCCGCATTGAGCTGCTCGCCATGTGGCGTCGGCCGCCGCATCGTGATGTTCAGCACAAGGCCGATGCTCGCCATGTTCGCGATCAGGTTCGAGCCGCCGTAGCTTAGGAACGGCAGCGGAATGCCCATCACCGGGGTGACGCCGATGGTCATGCCAATATTATAAAAGATATGGAAGAACATCATCGTCGTAAACCCGACGATCACCAACCGGCCGAACTTGTCGCGCGTGTGCACCGCCAGCGACAGCATCCGAAGCACCAGGAACAGGAAAAGCACGATGACGACCATGCAACCGATGAACCCCATCGTTTCGCCGATGGACGCGAAGATGAAGTCCGTGTGATCCTGCGGGACATAGTTAAGGGCCGTATACGTGCCGTTCGTGAACATCCCGACGCCGTGCAGGCCGCCGTTGCCGATCGCGGTTTTGGAGTTCGCCTGCTGATACACGGCGTCCGCGGACGCCTGCGACGCGTCGACAAACGACATGATCCGGTCAAAGCGGTAGGATCCCGTGACACGCCAATAGACCACGATCGGGATAATCGCCGCGATGCCCGCGCCCAGGAGGCCGAAAATGATGCGCAGCCGCATGCCGCTCATGAACATCATCGCGAAATAAAACGCGATGAACACCATCGCGGTGCCCATCTCGCCCTGCATGATGATCAGGCCGACCGGGACGATCATGATAAATGCCATCACCACAAACTCCCGCAGCGACGTGACCGGGTTTTCCTTGCGCGCGAAAAACTGTGCGAGCACCAGAATCGACGCGATTTTCGCGAACTCGGACGGCTGCAGCATGTAGCCTGAAAACAGCGAGAACCAGCCCGTGACGCCGGCCGTCGTGCTGCCGAGCACCAGAACGAGC
>JAVBOQ010000247.1:0-13411 GCA_031550455.1 Eubacteriales bacterium | reverse complement strand
GCCAAAGGGGCTAGGCCCCTTTGGAAACCCTGCTTTTTCGCCTCACCGCGGGACGTTTTTTTCTGCGGCCAACCCCAAGAAGGGATTCTTAAGGGCCTTAGGCCCTTAAGCGGGATTCCAAAGGGCGGAGCCCTTTGGCCGTCCCCCCTCTTCACATAGATATCATACCGCACCACATCTGCGATCAAGGAGGTTTCCCGCCATGAAAAGGTTCTTATCCGCCGTTCTGGTACTGCTGCTGGTGACCGGATGCGCCGCGCCCGTGGCGCTCGCCGCCGAGGAAGTCAACGTGTTTAACTGGGAGGACTACATCAGTGAGGAAGCGCTGGAGCTGTTTGAGCGGGAAACCGGCATCAAAGTGAACTATATGCGCTTCACCACCAACGAGGACATGCTCGTGCAGGTGCGCGCCGACCCGACGAACTACGACGTGATCTTTCCGTCCGATTACATCATCGAGCGGCTGATCAGCGAAGACCTGTTAGAAGAGCTTGACTACGCGAACATTCCGAACGCCGCCCACACGATGGAATGGCTGCGGAGCCCGGCGTACGACGCTGGCGCGAAGCATTCGGTGCCATACATGTGGGGTACGGTCGGCATCCTGTACAACACGACGATGGTCAAGGAACCGGTGACGAGTTGGAAAGCGATGTGGAGCGACGAGTACAAGGACAACGTGTTCATGATGGATTCGATGCGCGATTCGATCGGTGTCACGCTGAAGATGCTCGGCCACTCGATGAACACGCGCGACAAGGCGGCGCTCGATCAGGCGAAAGAAGCGCTGATCGACCAGAAAAAGCGCGGCATTGTCAAGGCGTATCAGGTGGACGAGACCAAGGACAAGATGATCGCGGGCGAGGCGGCCCTCGCGCTGATGTGGTCGGGCGACGCCGAATACGCCAAGGGCTACAACGAGAACCTCTCGTACGTCGTGCCGGAAGAGGGCACCAACGTCTGGGTCGACGCGATGTGCGTGCCCAAAGGCGCGAAGAACAAATCAAACGCCGAGAAGTTCATCGATTTCATGTGCCGCCCGGACATCGCGATGCTGAACTTCGAGGAAATCTGGTATTCAACGCCCAACCAGGCGGTCTATGACGCGCTGGACGACGAAACCCGGGCCAACGAGACGCTGTTCCCGGCGCAGGAAACGCTCGACAAGTGCGAGTTCTTCCTCGACATCTCGCAGGATGTCAAGCTGTACGACCGCATCTGGCTCGCGGTCAAGAGCGCGCGGTAGGGGAATCAGGGCAAACGCATGAACTGAGGTTCATGCGTTTTTGTGTTTTCATTTTCGCCGCTATATCGCGCCGGCGTACCGCGCGGCGTTCCGAATGTCGCCGAGCAGGATGACGCCCGCGAGGCGGTTCCCGACATAGAAGCGCTTTTCCAGCGTGTGCGCCGCGTCGTCGCGCGCGCGCTCGATGCGGGTGGCCGTCTCCGGGTTCGCGGCCGCGCCGTCTGCGTACAGCGCGGTACCCATGCCGGAAAACGTGATGGCGAGCGACACCGGTTTGTATTCGACGGGGTCGCCCGCGGCGTTCGCGCCGGCGACGCGGCCCATCTCGGTGGCGACGGGCCAGATGGCCGCGTTGACGCCGCCGACCTCCGCGCAGTCGCCGCAGGCGTACACACGGTCGAGCGACGTTTCCATCCGTTCGTTGACAGACACCGCACGGCCGTTTGCGGCGCCCGCCGCCTGGGCCACGGCGGTGTTCGGGCGCACGCCGCACGCGATGGCGACCAGATCGGCGGGAAGGCGTGTCCCGTCGCCGAGCAGCACGGCGGCGACATGGTCTGAACCGTCGATTTTTTCGATTTTGACGCCCGTCAGCACGCGTGTGCCGACGCGTTCAGCCGCCTCTTTCAGCATCGCGGAAGCCTCGGCGTCAAGTTGGCGCGACATCAGGCGCTCGGACATTTCCAGGACGGTCACACAGCAGCCGTTTTTTTGAAGCGACCACGCCATTTCCAGGCCGAGCACGCCGCCGCCGATGACGACGGCGGTTTTTTTGCCGGTTCGAATGAATTCAGACAGCGCCCGCGCGTCGCGAAGGCTTCGGATGGCAAACGTCCCCGGCAGATCCGCGCCGGGAAACGGCGGGACAAAGCACCGCGCGCCAAGCGCGTAGACACATTTGTCGTACGCGAGGCGGAAGCTCCCGTCGATCGTTACCTCGCGCGCGTCGGCGTTGATCGCCGTGACCGTCCGCCCGGTCAGCGCGAGAATGTTGTTTTCGGCGTACCATGCCTCGTCGCGCAGCGCGATCGCCGGGTAGTCCTCGCCGAACGCCTTGGTGAGCATCGGGCGGCTGTACGGCGGAACGGGTTCGTCGGTGACCATCACGATCGCGCACGTCGCGTTGCGCTCACGGATCGCGGCCGCGGCGGAAAGCGCGGCCGTGCCGCCGCCCAGAATCAGCATTCTTTCGTTCGTGTCGCGCCGAAAGGCGGCGGGCGGCGCGTCGGCGGGCACAAAATGCTCCGGGCCGACGCCGCAGACAGGGCACAGGCTTGCGCCCGCCTCAAAAACAGCGCCGCAAATCACGCACTTGACCATGGCCGGCATCACAGTACCTCCGTTGCACGAATTTGTCGCGTGGCGTTCCTCGCCTGATTATATCACCGCCGCGCGCAAAAGAAAACGGCGTGGACTTGAAACACAGGGTGATTTCATTGTAAATGAAATCGCCCTGCTTGACACAGCCGCGAAATCGAGCTATCGTGTCTATGAATGGCAGAGGAGGGGATCGCATGCGCAAACCGCTTCTGGTGGTGATGGCGGCCGGGCTCGGCAGCCGGTTCGGCGGGCAAAAGCAGACGCGCGCCGTGGGGCCTAACCAGCAGGCGCTGATGGATTATTCGCTGTATGACGCCATGCGCGCGGGGTTTGAGGACGTTGTGTTTGTCATCAGCGCGGCGATGGAAAAGGATTTTCCGGACGAAATGCGCGCCCGGCTCAACGGGCGGTTGAACGCGCGCTTCGCCGTGCAGCGGCTCGACGACATGCCTTCCGGGCGCGCCGTGCCCGAAGGCCGGACAAAGCCGTGGGGCACCGGGCACGCGGTGCGCGCCGCGCGCGCGATGATCGACGGACCGTTCGCGGCGATCAACGCGGACGACTATTACGGGCGCGAGAGCTACCGCGCGGTCTTTGAATTCCTGGCGTCAAGAAAGCCCGGCACAGCCGGGCAATATGCGCTGGTGGGCTTCCAGTTGAAAAACACGCTGTCAGAAAGCGGATCCGTGGCGCGCGGGATCTGTGCGGCGAACGAAGACGGCGAACTGACGGAGATACGCGAGCGGACGCACATCATTGACACATGCGACGGGCCGATGTACACGGAGGATAATCTGCTGTACCGTCGGCTGCCGGACGACGCCGTCGCGTCGATGAACCTCTGGGGCTTCACCGGCGATTTTGCGCGCGAACTGGACGGGCGGTTTGACGCCTTCCTCGAAACCGCGCTGCGCGTCAATCCGCTCAAAGCCGAGTACTTCCTGCCGGAGGTCGTCAGCGACACGATCCGGGACGGCGTCGCGCGCGCCGCGGTGCTGCCCTGCGCGGAACGCTGGTACGGCATCACGTACGCGAACGACCTGCCGGTTGTCCAAAGGGCGATTCGGGAGATGACCGACGCGGGCGTTTATCCGGAGAGGCTTTGGGAGTAATACCAATTCCAAACCTTACCGCATCGTCGCGCCGGATCTTTTTCCATACGGCGTTGTCGCCTTAGGGATACACTGCCACGTCGTACGGGCCGGCCGCCACAGGAATTGTCGCGATGACCTGGAACGTCAGGCCATCCAATACGTGGACGGTGTTGGCGGTAAAGTTCACGACATAGACGCGGTTCGTATTCTGGTTGACGGCGACCCCGCGCGGGCTTCCTCCGACCGTCACCTGCGTCAGCAGCGTATGGTTCGCGCCGCGGTAGACCGACACCGTGCCGCCGCCAAAGTTCGTGACAAACACAAGGTTCAGCGCCGTGTTAACGGCGACGCCGATCGCGTTTGGCCCCACGCCGCTGGTGATCGTCGTTAAGACCGTGTTCGTCGCGCCGTTGATCACGGCGACGGAGTTGTCCAGAAAGCTCGGCACATAGATCAGGTTCGTCAGCGGGTTCACCGCGACGAAGCCGGGATCGCGGCCGACCGGGATCGTCGTGATGTTTGCCGCGGTAACCGCGTCAATGACCGAAACGGTGTTGTTCGGCCCGCCGTTCGCGACATAGATGCGGTTCGTCACCGGATTGACGGCGACGCCGCCCGGCGCTGACCCGGTCGTGATTGTCCGCAGGAGCGTGTTGGTCAGCGGGTCGATCATGCCCATATTGTCCGTCACGACATTGGTCGCGTACAGGGTGTTCATCGACGGATTGATCGCGATCAGAAACGGCAATACGCCGCCGGTCGAAATGTTCGCCAGCGCGCCGGACAGGTCGCGTGGGTATACGTACACAGCGCCGTCCGACGAACTGACCGCAAACACCCTGTCCATTGCCCTGTTGACCGCGACGCCGCGCGGGCCGTTGATCGTCGCGGTGGCCGTAACCGTGTTTGTATCGCCGTCGATCCGTGTGAGCTGATCGCCCACGTTGGAAGTCACATAAATCGCGTTGATTTGCGGGATGCCGGGGCCGGTCGGGCCGGTGCTCCCCGTTGCGCCGGTTGCCCCGGCAGCGCCCGGCGCGCCTTGCGGCCCGGCGGGGCCCGCCGGGCCTGTAGCGCCCGTCTGGCCCGCCGGGCCTGTCGGCCCTGTGACGACGCGTCCCGCACTCGGGCAAGCTTGCGCGCACCGGACGCCGCACGCGTCGTTTTGCAATGTGTTCATTGGAAAAATCCTCCGCATTATCACGTTTTATACCATTTCCAGTTAGCGAGTGCACGATAGATCGCGAGATACGGGCAATCCGTAACTGGAACTGGTATGAGCATACCTTCCCGCTATCATCCTATGCGGGAGCGCGGTTTGTGACAGGGAGGGCGGAGGCGCTACTCGTTTACATACAGCCACGCGCGCTGCGCGATGGCGCGGGCGGCCTCCTCGGCCGACACGGCGCCCTGAAAAAACGGCGCCGTCTCCTCCAAGATGAACTGGACGATGGTTTCGTCATAATCGACGGCCTCGGTGAGCAGGTCCATCTGCGCGCGCAGGTTCAGCAGGAAGGCCTCGTCCGCCTCGTACAGGTCGCGCGTCACACCGTCGTCAATGATGTGCATGGCGTCATTGTTGCGGCTGCGCTCAATCGCCTCCTCAAGGGCCGTGTCCAGCTTGGCGCGCACCGTGGAAAACTCCGTGAACATGCCATATTCCCGGATATCCTCGCGCAACACCAGCCGGATGAACGCCTCGGAAAGCGCGGGATCCTTCGCGCTCGCAGGGACGCCAAGCCGCGTTTCCGGGACGTACGAATTGCCCGGCGCGCGCATGGAGGGCATCAGAATGGCCGCGGCCTCCGCCGGGCCAAAGAGGTCGTAATTGTCGTTTGTGTTGAAGAAACTGTATGTCTGATACGGGTACATCGCGATATAGCCGTTGCGCATGTCGCTGAGTTCCTGTTGGTACCGGGCGTATTCGTCCAGGCTGGGATCGGGAAGAAACTCGTTGTAGATATCATACAGGGTCTGCAAAAACGCGATGAACGCCTCGGATTCAAAGTCAAACTGCCCTTGTTCGTCCAGAAAATCCCGCGTGCAGGAGGCGAGAAACTGTGTCAGCCGCATGTCCCAGCCGAACGTTGGCAGGCGCGCCTGTCCCGGCGCGATCGGCGCTGTGAGAATATCCGGAAACGTACGGATGCTTGCAATCGCGTCCTTCTTGCCCCACAGCAGGATGACGCTGAAGTGCGCCGGGATCGCGTATACATTGCCGTCCTCGTGCGGGATGCTCTGCCGGATGCCCGGCAGAAGCCCCGCGCCGTCCGCCACCGCCGTGATGTCCCGCAGCATGCCGCGTTCCATCATCTGCCGGACGGGCAGCCCGTCCAGCACCAGCACGTCGCCGCCGCCGCCGGCCAGCAACTCCGTGTTGATCACGCGGAGGGCGTCTTCCTTCAGCATGCCGCCGGAGACCTGAAAATTGTCGAGGATGCGCGTCTCCACCTTCAGCTCCGGGTGCGCCCTTTGAAATTCGGAGGCGGCCCTTTGCAGCAGCCTGTTTGGCGCGCGCAAGCTGGTGATGACAAACGGCGCGCGCTTCCTGTTCTCCGTAAGCCTGCGATAGATGGAAATGTGTTTGCCTTCATAGGCTGAAGGGTCGCCGGATCCGGCGTACGTCACGTTTTGAGTGCACACCGCGAACGTCCCGTCCGGCAACACGGCAAAGCCAAGCGTGTACGTGTCCGGATCGCCAAGGTCGGTGCCGAGCACATCCATGCGCTTGACCATCCTGCCTTCCGCCGCGTCCAGTTCCATGATCCCTTCGTTTTCCACGCTGAAGATCGTTTGATCCGGGCCAAACGCCGTCGCGCCCATGTACTGCCAACTGACGCGCGTCAGCGGCAGCCTTTCAAATGTGTCAAGCGACCAGCGCAGCATCACGCCCTGCCCGAAGGCGTACAGCGTGGTGGCGTCGGAAAGGGTGCTCATGATGCCCATCGGGGACATGCGGTGGATGGCCTTGCCGGCATCGTCGTAGATGACGGTGTCCGTGTCCATGTCCGTCAGCGCAAGCAGCCTTCCGGGCAGCGCTTCCATGTTGGTAAAGCCGGTTGTTTCCACTGTGAGGCGGCCTGTTTCGTTGCCGCCCGCGTCCAGCCAGACAAAGAGAACGGGGTGCGCTTCGGTATACGCGGGCTCTTTTGCGTCCGCAATCGGGCTCTGCGAGCGCAACAGAATCTGTCCGTCCTGGGCGATGTCCATTATGGAAGCGCCGAGGCCTTCCACCGCGAGCGGGATCACGTCCGGCTCGCCCTCCGGCGCTTTCCAACGCAGGAAATAGTACGCGCCATCCGGGTTCTCCGCGAGCAGCAGGAGGGAACCGTCCGGCTCGCCCTGCATCGCGAGCGGCAGGTAGCCCGCCGGGATTGGCAGCCTGATTTCCTCATATTGCGGCGTTTCGCCGCTTTCGCCAACCGCCGACGGCACAAGCGCAATGATCAGCAGAACCGATAGAAGCGTTGCGATCGTTCTTTTCATTTTAGCCTCCATGGTCAAATTTTGGTTAATTTGACCATACAACGGCGCGCGCGCGGGCATTCGTGCCGCCCTGATTCATTTCAGGGCTTACGCATGAAGCAGGAAGTATCCAGCCCGGAGAGTTCGAGAGGCCGAGGCCCCTCGACTTTCCATCATTTTCGGCGACATGCGCGCCGAAAATGCGCAGATTCCGGAGGCGTAGCCGGAGGAATCTGGACTTTTCGCCTGAGGCCGCCCGGAAACGCCGCAGCGTTTCAGGCCGAATCCTCCTCGCGCCTCCGAAAAACGCATGAACCTCAGTTCATGCGTTTGCCCTGTGATTCATTTACGCCGCGCTTGCCAGACGACCCGGTGCGTGTTATAATAGTTCTCACCCTTATTCATTGTGGAGGCGGACACATGCAAAACCCCTTCGCCGCGATGGGATTGCCGGTGGACGCAAGCGCGGAACAGGTTCGCGCGGCGTATCACCAGCGGGTCAAGCGGTGCCACCCGGACTGTGTGCAGGGCGCGGTCGCGCAGCAGGCGGCCCAGGACGAGCTGGTGCGCCTGAACCTTGCCTATGAAGAGGCGATGCAGTTGGCGATGGGCCGCGAGGCAAAGCAGGTTGTGCTGCCGGACGCGCGTCAGGTCGCAAAAAGGCTGTTCGATCAAGGTCATTACGACAGCGCGCTGCGCATCCTTTCCAAAGCGCCCGCGCGTGACGCCGAATGGTTCGCGCTGCAGGGCGGCATCTTGTTGCGAAAGGGCGAGCCCGAAGCCGCGCACGCGAGTTTTCGCGCGGCCGTGCGCTTAAACCCGCAGGACGCGCGCTTGCGTGAAATGGCGCTGGCCGCGTCGGTGGCGATGCAGAAACAAAAAACGATCCGGGGCCGCGTCGGCTGCTGGGCGCGCGGCGTGATGGCCCGCATGATGTAACGCAAGCCCTTCGCCTTTTAATGTCTCAGAGCTTACGCATGAACACCAGTTCATGCTTTTTTGTACACAGAAATCCACTGGGTAGGCCAGTGGTTTAAGAGAAGGCTTCCGTATTACCTTCGTACCCCTCGCCCATCCCCAGCGCCTTCAGGTTCGGTTCCATCAGGGTCACTTTGCCGCCCACACACTGCCGGAGCGCCGCGACAAGCGTTTCGCGCGGAACAAACCCGGTATGCTTCCATAAGTGGCCGACCATGACGATGTTCGCGAACCCGGAGAGCCCTTCGGCCTCGGCAAGGCGCGTCGCCGGGATCGGGTGGATCAAAACATCGCGCCGTTCTGTCCCGGTGTCGACCAGCGACGAGTCGACGAGCACATGGCCGCCCGGCGCGACGTTGCGGATAAACTTTTCGTACGAAGGCCTGTTCATCACGATCAGCGCGTCCGGCGCGGTCACCAGTGGCGACCCGATCGGCGACGCCGACAGGCACACGCCGCAGTTGGCCGTGCCGCCGCGCATCTCCGGGCCATACGACGGCAGCCATGTGACTTCAAGCCCGCCGATCAGCCCGGCGTGCGCGACGACCTTGCCGGCGAACAGGATGCCCTGCCCGCCGAAGCCCGCGATCATAAGCCGCATCTCCGTCATTTGCCGCCCGCCTCCTCTGCCGCGGTGTCCTTGTACACGCCCAGCGGGTAGTACGGCACCATGTTGTCGTCGAGCCACCGCATCGCGCCCTCCGGCGTCTGTCCCCAGTTCGTCGGGCAGGTCGACAGCACCTCGACGATGCTGAACCCGCGCCGGGCGATCTGCGTGTCGAACGCCTTTCGGATCGCGGCCTTCGCCTTTCGGATCGCCTGGACGTTCGTCACCGTGACGCGCGCCGCGTAGGCCACGCCGTCGAGCGTCGAGAGCATTTCGCAGACGCGGATCGGAAAGCCCGCGGTCGCAGTGTCGCGGCCATAGGGCGCGGTCTGCGCGACCTGCCCCGGCAGCGTCGTCGGGGCCATCTGGCCGCCGGTCATGCCGTAGATCGCGTTGTTGACGAAGATCACCGTTATGTTTTCGCCGCGCGCCGCCGCGTGCACCGTCTCGGCGGTGCCGATCGCCGCGAGGTCGCCGTCGCCCTGGTACGTAAAGACGACGCTGTCCGGCCGCGCGCGCCGGATGCCGGTCGCGACCGCGGGCGCGCGCCCGTGCGGCGACTGCACCATGTCAAACGAGAAGAAATCAAACGCAAACACCGAGCAACCGACCGCGGCGACGCCGATGGTGTCGCCCTCCGCGCCCAGTTCGACGATGGTTTCGGCGACGAGCTTGTGGATGATGCCGTGCGTGCAGCCCGGGCAGTACGACAGCGGCAGGTCGGTCAGGCCTTTGGATTTCTGGTACACAATTTTCATGCGCGTTCACCTCCCGCGATGGCCCGGATCCGGCCGAGCAACTCTTCCGGCGTCGGTACCATGCCGCCGGTTCTGCCGTAAAACAGCACCGGCAGCCGATCGCGCACGGCGAGCCGCACGTCGTCGACCATCTGGCCCATGTTCAGTTCAACGGTCAGCATCGCCTTCGCGCCGTCCGCGAGGCCGCGCAGCGCGTCTTTCGGGAACGGCCACAGCGTGATCGGCCGCAAAAGCCCCGCCGGAATGCCCTCGGCGCGCGCCATGTCGACCGCGCTTTTCGCGATGCGCGCGGCCGCGCCGAACGCCACCAGCACGATCTGCGCGCCGTCTGTTTTGTAAGATTCCGCGCGCTGTTCGCCGCGCTCGATCGCCGCGTAGCGCTCAAATCGCTTCAATACAAGGCTTTCGAGCACTTCAGGATCGAGGTGCAGCGAGTTGATGATGTTGTGCGGCCTCGCGTTGCCGTGCCCTGTCAGCGCCCACGGCTTTTCAACGCGCAAAGGCGTTGTTTCGGCGAACGTCACCGGCTCCATCATCTGCCCGAGCAGCCCGTCGCCCAGGATCATCGCGGGCATCCGGTATGTGTCGGCCAGATCGAACGCCAGCGCGGTCAGGTCGACCATCTCCTGCACCGTCGACGGCCCGAACGACAGGATGCGCAGGTCGCCGTGGCCCGGCGCGCGCGTCGCCTGCCAGTAATCCGCCTGCGAAGGCCGGATGCCGCCAAGACCAGGGCCGCCGCGCTGGATGTTGACGATCAGGCACGGCAGGTCGGACGCCGCGATGTAGGAGATCGCCTCTGTCTTTAACGATATGCCCGGCGACGACGACGACGTCATCGCGCGGACGCCCGTCGCGGCCGCGCCGAGGACCATGTTGATCGCCGCGATTTCGGATTCCGCCTGCAGATACACGCCGCCGCGCTTTGGCATTTGGCGCGCCATGTAGGCGTTGATCTCTGTCTGTGGCGTGATCGGGTAGCCGAAGAAGTGACGGCAGCCGGCGCGCAGCGCGGACTCGGCCAGCGCCTCGTTGCCTTTCATCAAAACGCGTTCCGCCATCCCTCAGCCCTCCTTCCAAACGGTGATCGCGCTGTCCGGGCAGATGATCGCGCACATCGCGCAGGCGATGCAGCGTTCGGGCGCCGCAGGTTCCGAAGGGTGGTATCCCTTCGCGTTCAGCGCGTCCGGATCGAGCCGGAGCACCTGTTTCGGGCATGTCGCGACGCAAAGGCCGCAGCCCTTGCACGCGTCGCGGTCGATCGTTACGCCGTTCGTCACGTTGCGTTGCCTCCCTCCGTGTAGTCTATCGCGGCCTCAAGGCCGGACAGCGCCCGCAGCGCGCTCTGTGCCAGGGCCAGCATCTCGTCCTCGCCCGGCCGGATGAACACCGGCGCGAGCCGCTCGACGCGCCGCCGGATCGCGTCGACCAGCGGCTCGCACCGCGCCATGCCGCCGGTCAAAAGGATCGCGTCGCAAAGCCCCTCGAGCGCCGCGGTCATCGCGCCGATTTCCTTCGCCACCTGGTACGCCATCGCGTCCAGCACCAGCGCGGCCCGCCCGTCGCCGTCCGCGACGCGCCGCTCGACCTCCCGCAAATCGTTCGTGCCGAGGTAGGCGAGGATGCCGCCTTTTCGCTCAATTTTTTCGATCATATCGGCTTGGGTGAATTCGCCCGAGTAGCACATGCGAATCACGTGGGCCAGCGGCAGCCCGCCGGTGCGCTCTGGTGAGAACGGCCCTTCGCCGTGCAGCGCGTCGTTGACGTCGATCACGCGGCCGTACCGGTGCGCGCCGACCGACACGCCGCCGCCCATGTGCGCGACGACGAACCGCCCCTTCGCGTACGGGATGCCGAGCGTCTCGCCGAGCGCGCGGGCGACCGCCTTTTGGTTCAGCGCGTGAAACAGGCTGACGCGCGGCGCTTCCGGCAACCCGGAAAGCCGCGCCTCGGCCTCCATTTCGTCGACCGACACCGGGTCGACGATGTACGCGGGCACGCCCGCCTCTGCGGCGACTTCGTGCGCGATCACGCCGCCGAGCGACGAAGCGTGCTGCATCGCGTACGGCGTCCGAAGGTCGCGCAGCATCGCCTCGTTGACCGCGTACACGCCGCTGGAAAGAGGCGGCAGCATCCCGCCGCGCCCGACGACCGCCGACAGCGACGCGGGGCCGATCCCGTTCGCGCGGATGAAATCCAGCACGACCTTCGTCCGCAGCGCTTTCTGCTCGATGATCGTCGAAAACCGCGAAAGTTCCTCCGCCGGGTGCCGGATCGTTTCCCCGGCGATCTGTGTCTCGCCGCGGTACACGGCGGCTTTCGTGGACGTGGACCCGGGATTGATGACGAGTATCAACGGTTCAGGCATTGGGGACTCCTTTCAAGGTCTGAAAAGAGAGAGGGAGGGACGTTTCTTGAAAACTTCAACTGCTGTGAGGCGAAAAAGCAGGGTTTGGGACGGAGTTCCGGCGTCCCTCATCCCACCCGCCCTGCGCCCGCGATTCGCGCGGCGCAGAGGATCGAGAACAGCTTGCTTTCGATCGAGTCGGCGCGCGACGCGAGGACGATCGGCGCGGCCGCGCCCATCACGACGCCGCCGAACAGGCAGCCGCCCGCGACCGTGAACGTTTTCGAAACGCTGTTGGCGACGTCGATGTTGTGGCACAGCAGAATGTCCGCGCGGCCGGCCACGTCCGACTGGATGCCCTTGTGCCGCGCGGCCTCCTCGGACAGCGCAAGGTCCATCGCCAGCGGGCCGTCGACGACGCAGCCCTTGATCTGGCCGCGCCGGTTCATCATCGTCAGAACCGCGGCGTCCATCGTCGCGGGCATGTCTGGGTTGACCAGCTCCACGGCGGCCAGCACGGCCACGCGCGGTAGGTCGACGCCCAACCCGCGCGCCGCCGCGACGGCGTTTTGGATCATTTCGATCTTCGTTTTCAGGTCGGGGTACGTCACCAGCGCCGCGTCGGTCAAAAACAGCAGCCGGTTCAGCACGGGCGACTGCAGCGCGCCGACGTGCGACAGCGTCCGGCCCGTCCGCAGGCCGGCCTCCCTGTCCAGCACTGCGCGCATCAGCGTCGCGGTCTGCAAAAGGCCTTTCATCAGCATTCCGGCGCCGCCTTCACGCACCAGCGCGACCGCCCGCGCCGCGGCGGCCTCGTCGGACGCGGTTTCCACAATGTCAAACGGCGACACGTCGACGCCCGCCGCGTCCGCCTCGCGCAGGATCGCCTCTCTTTCGCCGCACAGGATCGCCGACGCGACGCCCTGGTCGTATGCCTGCCGCACCGCCAGAAGCACCGGCGCGTCCGCGGCCTGCGCGACCGCGATGGTCGTCGGTTTTGTGTCGTTCTTCATGCGCGCCTCCTCATTCATCCTATGGATATTATATACCCGCAAGACGGGAAAGAAAAGCGGGGAACGAGAGAAGGCAGGATGTGGATTGCTTTTGCTTTCGGAAGGGGCTATACTCATGGCAGCTTTTTTGCGGAGGGACGACTGTATGGACAGGTTTGATGAGGCGGCCGGCATCATGGCCGAGCGGTTTGGGCGGGATTGCCTGGTTTCCATCGCGACCGTGGACGGCGTGCGGCCGCATGTCCGCACGGTGGACGGATACTACGAGAACGGCGCGTTCTATACCGTCACGTACGAGCTTTCCGGCAAAATGAAACAAATCGCGGCCCATCCCCAGGTCGCGATTTGCGGTGAATGGTTTTCCGGGCACGGAATCGGCGAAAATCTGGGGCATGTGCGCGACGACGGCAACGCCGCCATGATGGCAAAGCTCCGGGCGGCTTTCGCGGCCTGGTACGGCAACGGCCATGTCAATGAGAGCGACCCGAATACATGCCTGCTCCGCGTCCGGCTGACGGACGGTGTGCTGATGAACAACGGAACCGTGTTTGTGATGGATTTTGTGGACCGAAAGGCGTAGAGG
>JAVBOQ010000117.1:0-3754 GCA_031550455.1 Eubacteriales bacterium | reverse complement strand
AATACCTCCCGCTGTGAGGCGAACAAGCAGGGTTTCCAAAGTGACTACGCCCCTGGGGCAGGGTCCGGGACGGCGTCCCGGCGTTCCTTCATTTATCACCATTTCTCCCAATGCACAATTTCTTTGGTACCTTTTCGCGGCCTCGCGGCGGGTTCCTCGGCCGGGTATCCGAGCGGCGTCAGCATGACGAGGCGCAGCGGTTCCGGCACGCCGAGCAGATCCGCAAGCGGCCCGCCCTCGAACCAGCCCACCCAGCACGCGCCGAGGCCTTCCGCCTGCGCCGCCAGCGCGATGTGCTCGCCGACGATGCCCGCGTCGACCAGGTAATACTCCTTGCCGTCGAACGCCTCGACCCGCGTCGGATCCATCGCCACCGCGATCAGGGCGGGCAGCGTCGCGTAATCAACGCCGCGCGGATTGCCGCCGAGCAGTTTGCCGGCCTTTTGAATCGTCTCCCGGTTGCGGATGACGAGGATATGCCACGCCTGCCGGTTCTTCCACGACGGAGCGATCTGCGCCGCGCGCAGGATGCGGTCGATCTTTTCCTGCGGCACCGGGTCCGGCTTATACGCCCGGATGCTGCGCCGCTTTTCCATGGCTTCGTACAGCTCCATGCGGATTCCTCCATTCGTTGTACATCACCCAGCCGACGCTGAGCAGAATGATCAGGCCGCCGATCATGCTGACCGGCCTTGGCACTTCGCCGAGCACCGCGAACGTCAGCAGCGGCCCGGTGAACACTTCCGTCATGATCACGGCCGACACGACCGGCGCCTTGAAGAAACGCAGCGCGTAGTTCTGCATCGAATGGCCGCCGATCGTGCTGACAAACGCCAACAGCGCGGCCCAGCCGACGCCCGCCGCCGTGATGCCGGCGGTCGGAACGGACAGCGAAAGCGCGGCCGCGACGATCAGCAGCAGCGCGACCGTATACACCGTCATCGTGTACGGCAATAGCCCGAGCCGCTTGCGCGCCGACCGGCCGCAGAGCGTGTACACCGCCTGTGACACCGCGGCGATCGCGGCCATCAGCACGCCGTACGCCTGCGATCCGCCCGCGCCGATCGTGCAGACGCCGACGCCGACCGTTGCCATCGCAATGCCGATCACGGCCGGAAGCGGCGTTTTTTCGCGCAGCATCAGCGACGAGCCGATGACGGTCATCAGCGAAAAGGTGCTCCAAACGGCGGTGGCGACCAGCGAATCCGCGTGCGCCAGCGCCATCACCCACGTCGCAAAGTGGATCGCCAGCATCAGGCCCGCGAGCAGCGTCACGTGAAGATCGCGGCCGCGCAGCGTCCGCACCGCGCGCCGCGCGTCCCTGTCCCGAAGGAAAAAGGGCAGCGTCAAAAGGATCGCGAACCCGAGCCGAAACGCGTTTAACCACAGTGGCGGCATCCCCGTGTTCAGCGACAGCCTGTTCAGCGTCGCCGAGCCGCCCACGCCGACCGCCGCGCCCAAAAGTGCCAGCGCGCCGAGCTTCCGGTTGTTTTTTTCCATTGTTTGCCCTCTCTCCCCGTGCGGCATTCCGGCTTATGCTTTCACCTTGGGCGGCAGCGCCTCATTCCGGCGGTTGACCGCCTCGCGCAGCAGCGCGTAGCTCAGCGACGCGAGCGGCACGCTGACCAGAATGCCCATGATGCCCGCGATATTGCCGCCGAGCATCACGGCGGTCATCACCCAAAGGCCCGGCAGCATTACGCGCTTGCCGACGACGTGCGGGTAGATCAGGTTGCCCTCGACCTGCTGCAGCGCGACGAAAAACACCGCAAACCAGATCGCGGTCGTGAAGCCTTCGTTGATGAGGATCAGCAAAAGGCCGATCGAGAAGCCGATGAACGCGCCGATCAGCGGAATGAACGACAGCACCGCGACAAGCACCGCCACCATCGGCGCGTACGGAAACCCGAGGATCTGCATGCCGAGAAAGCAAAGGGAACCCAGAATGATCGCCTCGAGATACTGACCGCTGATGAACCCGCCAAACGCGCGGCCCGCCATCGAACTGATCTCGATCATCCTGGAGACACGCTTTTCCGGCACATAGGCGTACAGGACGCGCCGCACCTGCCCGGCGAGCCGTTCTTTCTGCGCGAGAATATAGATCGCGACGACCAGCCCGATGACGATGTTCGTGACGCCGCCGATCACCGACGTGGTCGCGTTGACCGTGCCGGTCACGAGGTTGCCAGCGCCGTTCCGGACGGTTTCCAGGATCGAATCGCCGATCTTCTGCCAGTCGAGCCGCGGCAGGTTCAACGCGTCCAGCGTGCTCTCCGATCCGGTGAGCATCTCCTGGATCCACGCGGTCACGCTTTGATACGCGACCGGGAACTGTTCCACCAGCGTCGCGACCGCGCGCACCAGTTCCGGAATGACCAGGAAAACCACCAGGAACAGAATGCCCAGCACCGCCAGCAGCGTCAGCAGCATCGCGACCGGGCGGCGAAGCTTTGGCCAGAGGCGCTTGTACCGCCTGTCCAGCGGCGCGAGCAGCCGGCCCTCGATCTGCGCCATCAATGTGTTTAAAATGAACGCGATGCTCAGGCCGATCAGGAAAAACGACAGGAACCCGACGACCTTGAGAACCGCCTGCCAAACCGCGCCGATGTTCATTGCGGCGGCCAGCAGTATCACGGTGAACGTGATCAGAAACAGCAGCGTCCGGATGTTTTTTCGGTTAAATTCCATCATGATTTTTAGGCCGCCGTACCCGGCCTTCCTCCTCGCTCATCAAAAATGCAGCCGCCGCTTTAACTCGTCGTACAGCGGACGGTTTTTGC
This sequence comes from Eubacteriales bacterium, assembly GCA_031550455.1. Lineage (GTDB taxonomy): Bacteria > Bacillota > Clostridia > Christensenellales > Aristaeellaceae > Avichristensenella. The sequence continues at coordinate 971 of JAVBOQ010000117.1, read as the reverse complement.
TGATCAAATACAGCAGCAGCGCGAGAAACAGACAGGGCGCGAGCACGAACTGCGACCACGCGATCGCGCCGCCGCCCGCCTGCTGCACGATCAGCAATTCGATCACGACCGCCAGCGCACCGACGCACACGAGCGCGGCCGCCGTGATCCACATCCAGCGCATCTTCCATTTGCGGCGCATCGCGATCGTCAGGCACCCGAGCGTGACGCCGATCGCCAGCGCCGGGAACACGATCGGGAAAAACCATCCCCGCGTCCCCGTCACCTGCTCGACCAGATACAGATACCCGGCAAGTGTGGCCGCGGTGATCAGAACGGTTCGGTACAGCCGGTGCCGTTTGACAAGAAACGGCGTCGTCACCGCGATCCAGCTCAGCGACAGGATGCCCGCCGGATAGATGCTCCATGTAATGCCGTCCGCCAGCCAGTCAAACAGCAGGCACACGCCGGCGGGCACAAGCAGCAGCACCGACAGCACCGAAATCGAATAGGCGCGGTTGATTTTCAACGTCTGTTCCGGCGCGCGGACCGGATAGGACCGCTCGCCCTCGTCTGCTTTCGCCGCTGCGGGATCGACGGCCTCCGTTCCGCACAGCGGACAGTGCGGTTCCGCCTGGCCCATTTTTACGCCGCAATGCACACAATACGCCATAATTCACTCCTGATTGCTTTCGACAGTGACCGGCACGCCGCGCTCGACCAGAAACTTGAGCGCCTCGCGCGGCAGGTCCGCCTCGCGCTGGTTCCGCGTGAACATCCAGACCATGGTTTCGCCGGTCGTCACCAGCGCGCTGTTGCATCCGGGCAACGCGGGCACGCCGAGCAGCAGCTCAAACCGCTCGATCCGCGCCATCATCGACGCGGGCCCGTCCACACGGCCGATGCTCGACAGCGTCGTCGTCACCGGCCGGTCGCCCACGCGGCGGAACACCGTGTTGATCACTAGGTTTTTCAGCGGCAGCGGCGCGAGC
>JAVBOQ010000226.1:0-11519 GCA_031550455.1 Eubacteriales bacterium | reverse complement strand
GTCCAGATTCCTCCGGCTTCGCCTGCGGAATCTGTGCATTTTCGGCGCGCATGTCGCCGAAAATGATTGGAGTCGAGAGCCTTCGGCCTCTCGAGCTCTCCGGGATGAGTATGCCGCGCCTCATGCGTAAGCCCTGGCTGGAGAGGTCTAGTGTTATCGCGGTGACAGTGGGACAGTACGAAAGAGAGATGTAGTGTATGAAAAAGTACACGCGCGCCTTGGGAATCGCCGCCTTGACCGCGATCGCGGCGGTTCTCGTCTACTTCTTCGTGTGGCCGGCGCTTTCGCCAACCATGTCCTGGGGCCGTTTTGTGGGCGTCGTGGAAGCCGCGCTGCGCGAGAACGACCATCCGGTCATCACGCTCCACAAGCGCGTGCTGAGCATGGATGAAGGCGACTCTGACCGGCTGCTCACCTGCGCGCCGGGGCGGTCGGTCACCATCGTCGGCAGAGGCAGTGAAGCTGGCGATTTCGATCAGATGTGGATTGGCCCCGCGGACATCTTGCTTCAGAACGTGTATCTGAAAAACGCGAAGCAAGACGCCCAGTTCTGCGTGCGGTTGGTCGGCGCGGAGGCGTTAACCCTGCGGCTGGATGAAAACTGCGTTTTGCGAAATGAAGAGTCATCCGCGCTGTTCGTCGATATGGTGAAGACTGCGGACGGCGCGCGCCTACGCATCGAAAACGCCGGCGGGATGTATGGCTTCATGGGCATTTATGTTAGAGGCGCCTCCTGCGATGCGTTTCAAGCGGAGATTCTCAATACGGGTTCGATCGTCGCGTCGAACAAAGGTATCAACGTATATGACGTTCCAACCGCGGGCGATTCGCGGGTGAAAATCGTTAACACCGGCATGATCTGGTCGAAGGAAGCGAACGCTGTGGATGTGGCGTTGTTTCAGGAAGAAGGCGACGCATGCATCGACCTTCAGAACGACGGCGTTTTGTGGGCCGACGCACATAAGTTCTCGCTGCATGCCGAGTCGAAAGAAGGCAGGGCCAGCATCGATGTCCACTCCAAGCAGCAGGCTTCGGTCCATACGGGTGTCATCGATGTTCGCGGCGTAGCTTCTGAAGGGGGGCGGATTTATGTCGACGACGCCAACTTGCTTGCATCGCAAGACGGTACATTTGTTGTAAGCTTTGCATGGGGCGTTCGCCCCGACCAACTCCAAACGGGTTGGGATCAGGATGCGCGCGCCTCTCGCGCCGCCCTGCGCGCCTTCGTGCTGGGGAAGTTGGATGAGAACCGCTCCGCGGTGTTCCCTCCCGGCACAGAAATCACTGTACGGGCCAGCGTGGCGGAAAATCCGGACGCCGACAAAAGTGAGACGCTCTATGAGGCCTCGTTCACGCTGCGTGTGGCGCAGGACGGCGCGATGGCGTTTGTGGAGGAGGAACCGGTTGAGCCCTGAGCTGTGTGTGTGCACGGTTCTTTTTCCCGGAAAACATGTGTGTTGTAGCGTGCGGCGACCGGAAGCGAAAGGAGTGCCCGGGAGGCTCTGCCTCCCGGGCGTTCCTTTCGCGCCACCTACGCGCCCCAAATCCTCGGCATCCACATCGGTTCCTTCAAAAGCTCGGCCTCCGCGTATTTCAACAGCAGTTCAATCTTCAAATCCTTGTACGCCGCGTCGCCCCATAAATTGCGCGTCTCGCCCGGATCCTCTTGAAGGTCGTACATTTCGCCGTACGCGCGGCCGCAGTGCACGGTCAGTTTGTACCGGTCGTCGACATAGGTGCGCAGGTTCATCGTCGTCGGCTCGTGGCGGTTTTCAACGATCACATGGCGGCGCGCCGCGCCCTGTTCGCCGTTCCAGACGAGGCGCTGGTCGACGCCGGTCATCGCGCGCGGAATGTCCGCGCCAAGGTACGACAGGAACGTCGGCGCGAGGTCGACGAGCGACTGCAGCGCCGCGCTGTCCGCGTTCGCGGGCACACGGCCGGGATAGCGGACAATGAACGGGATGCGCAAAAGGTCTTCGTAATGAAACACGCATTTGTGGCGGAAGCCGTGCTGGCCGAACAGGTCGCCGTGGTCGGTCGTGTAGACGACGATCGTGTCGTCCGCGAGGCCGAGGGCCTCCAGACGGTCAAGAATCCTGCCGACGTACTTGTCCATCAGCGATACCATGCCGTAGTAGACGGCCGTCTGCCTTTTTAGGTCGGCGACGTCGTACACATGCCGGTGCAGGCCGTGAATACCAAAACCGGACTCGCGGTACGCGGTAAAATCCGGGTTCTCCTCAAACGCCTGCCGGAAGTACGGCGGGTTCCGGTCGTGCTCCGCGATGTCAAACGGCGGAATCTCGATGTCCTCCGGGTCGTACATCGTGTCCCACGGCGCGGGAACCATCTGCGGATAGTGCGGGTCAAGAAAGCTCGCCCAGAGGAAGAACGGCTGATCCGACGCCGCGTAGCGGCCGAGGGCCGCGTTCGTCCGCTCGGCGATCCACGCGTCGTAATGGTACGCCTCCGGGATCTCCCAGCGGCCCGTGACCGTCTCTTTCATGCGCCCGACCGGCTCCGCGAAATAGTCGCGCCAGTTCGACAGCCCCTTTTCCTCCATCCAGGCGGCGTAGTGCTGGCCGACCAGGAACTCGTTGGTATGGTTCCGCGCCAGTTCGACATGGTCAAACCCGTAAAACACCTCGTCAAACCGCTTCCAGAAATCAAGATCCTTCAGATATTCGAACGACTCGATCGACGGGAATTCGTCCGTCGTCTGCAACGGCTGGAAATGCGCCTTGCCGATCAGCGAAGCGCCGTACCCGCGCCCGCGCAGGATGCCGCCGAGCGTCGGCGTGTCCTCGGGCAGCTTCGTGCCGAGCGTCCACGCGCCGTGCTGCGACGGGTACATGCCGGTGATGATGCTGGCGCGGCTGGGCGTGCAGGTCGGGTTCGGGCAATACGCGCGCGTGAAGCTCGTGCCCTGCGCCGCCAGCCTGTCCAGGCTTGGCGTGCGGATTTTCGGGTTGACCCGGCCCAGCGTCGAATGATGCTGCTGGTCGGACGTGATCAGCAGAATGTTGGGCTTCTTCATCGGTCAGGTTTCCTTTTCGTTGCGGATGATCTTCGCGAACGCCGCCACGTCCATCTTCGGCGCGCGCCCGATCGTCAACAGGCCGTTGACCTCCTGCTCGACGTCGGTCAGTTGCGTCACGCAGAAACCGCAGAGGCGCTCCTCTGCATACACCGCGCCGATCAGCGCGGCGTAGCGCGCCATGTATTCTCCGACGTCCGCGACGCCCTGCCCGTAGCCCCAGCCTTCGACGCCGGTGAACGCCGTGCCGCAGCACTCGCTGAGTAGAACCGGTTCACCCGCGTACCCGTGCCCTTCCGCGTACGCGTGCTTGCCGCCCGAAACCAGCCCGTTTCCGTCGAGGCTGTCCGCCTCAAGCGCGTCGACCGCATCCGCCATGATCTTCGCCAGCCTGCCGCCGTCCTGGGCGTAGTCGTGCAGCGTGACGATGTCGGAAACCGTGTGCTCCCAGCCGTCGTTGGAGATCGCGAGCCGCGTCGGGTCCAGCGCCTTCGCCTGATTGTACAGCGCGGTCGCGTGCGCCTGCTGCCGCGCGTCGGTCAGCACGCGCGGAATGCCCCAGCTTTCGTTCATCAATGTCCAGGCGATGATCGACGGGTGGTTGAAGTCGCGCTCGATCGCCTCCTGCCACGCGCGCGTGTTCTCCGCGACCATCCGGTCGTCGAACGTGTACGCGCTGGCCATTTCCGACCAGACGATCATGCCGAGCCTGTCGCACCAGTACAGCAAACGAGGGTCTTCGAGCTTCTGGTGGATGCGCATGCCGTTGAACCCGAGCGACTTGATCAATTCGATGTCCCGGACGAAGTCCGCGTCGTCCCGCGCGGTGTACAGCCCGCCGTCGTAGTATCCCTGGTTGAGGATCAGCCGCTGGTACAGCGGGCGTTCGTTCAAGAACACGCGGTTGCCGCGCGTCCCGACCTTGCGCAGGCCGAAGTAGCTCTGCACCCGGTCGCCGCCCAGCGTGAACGTCACGTCGTACAGGCTTGGGTTTTCGGGCGACCAGTGGCGCAGCTTCCATTCGGTCTGGGAACTGACCAGATCAATGTCAAACCGGAACACGCGCTCGGCGGCCTTTACTGAAACGGACGCGACCGGAGCGCCTTGAAAGGATACGTCCGCCGTCAGCGTCTCGCCCGAAGGCTTTTTGCTGAGGTACGCCTCCAGCCGCAGCATGACTGTTTCCATGTCCGGCGTCATCCTGACTTTTTCGATGAAAAGCGCGGGCACGGCCTCCAGCCAGACCGTCTGCCAGATGCCGGTGACGGGCGTGTACCAGCAGCCGTAGTTGTGATCCATCCACCGCTGCTTGCCGCGCAGTTGGTCCGTCGCCTCGCCGTCGTCCTCGGCGCGGACGACCAGCGTGTTCTCGCCGCGCTTTACAAGGTCTGTGATGTCCAGCGAGAAAGGCGTGTACCCGCCTGTGTGCCGTCCGCAGTGCTGGCCGTTCACCCAAACGTCCGCCGTGTGATCCACCGCGCCGAAGCGCAGCATGACGCGCTTGCCCGCGAACGGCGTGGGCACCTCAAACGCGCGCCTGTACCAGACGACATCGTGGCGCGATGCGTCACCGATGCCGGACAGCGGGCTTTGGTAGCAGTACGGCACGGTGATCGTCATCGGGAATGCGGCGTCCCGGTACCATTTTTCGGCCAGTCCGGCGTTCGCGTCGTCGTAGGCGAACGACCAGTCGCCGTTCAAATTCAGCCAGGTTTCGCGCGCGAAATCAGGACGCGGGTATTCCGGGCGAGGCATGCTCATCTTTGGAACCTCCTTGGTGTGTTCTGTTTCGGTAAGCATACCGCTTCCATGCAGATGCGTCAAGCAACCGCAACAAAACGCGGGTTTTTCACGTCCAAATGGATAGGATTGGGAAAAAGGAGGAACCCACATGAAAATGGTAAAGATTGTTGGGTGCGCGGCACTGCTGGCGCTGCTGCTGCTCGGCGTGGCGGCGTTCGCCGAGGAACCTTCCGGTTACGGGTACATCGTGTCCGGGGAGCCGGGCAAGCAAGCGGAGCTTCGCGAGTGGCCGTTCGACGATGCGTACCTGATCGGAACATTCTACGACGGCGTGATCTACCGGGAGGATCCTTTCGCCAATCAAACCGGCGACATGGAGGAAGGCTGGGCCAAGGTCTGGATTGAGTACCGGAGCGAGAACGCTCAGGAGGCTTTCGGTTTGGTCGGCTACATGCGGCGGGAAGACCTGGTTCCCCACGATAAAATGGGACAGCCCGAGCCGATCGCCAGCGTCAACGCGGTCAAGGAGGGCGTCGTGCGCGTGCCGGAGGGCGAAAGCGGCTCGCCGATTCTGCGCGGGCACGTGGGCCGGCATAAGGTGACCGGACTTGCGCCGGATGGCGCGATGGTCGAGGTGCTCGGCGCGTGCGACGATGCGTACTACATCCGGCTCGGCCATGTTCTGGGCTTTATGGACCAGCGGCACGTCACGCTGACCGGCGACAGGACGCACTGGGCCATCGGGCCCTTGCCGCGCGGGTTCGCCGTGATCCGCGACGTGGCCGCCGGGCTGCGGATGTCGCGGCTGCTGCCGGATCCAGCGATGCGCAGCGACTTTGAATCGTTCGCCTTCGACCCCGGCTATACGCACCTGATGCTGAGCGTCGCCGACGGGTACGCGCAACTCGCCTACGCCGCAATCAAAGGCTTCGTGTCCGAGGAAGCGGTCGCGGTCTTCCGGTTCAGTGACCTGTTCACCGGGCTCGACACGGCGCTGACGGACGGAACCTATGCCTCCGGCAAGGATTTCCAGCCGGGCGTATACACCTTCTTTGTCGAAGACGGCGCGGACGCGTCGATGCGCGTGACGATCGGCGGCAAGGAGCGGGCGTACGTCTCCCGCGCCGAAACGATGTTCACAACATATCTGCCGGAAGGCGCGGGAGTGACCTTCTCCGGCGGGACGCTGCGCCCGGCTTCGCCGGAAAGCGTGTTTGTCAAAGGCAAAAGCGAGCGGTTCGCCGGCAACGCCAAGCTGATGATGTCCTACGACGCTTTTTCGACCTATACGATCCGCGCGGGAGACGGGCCGGAACCGTCGCAGTATGCGGTGACCAGCCTGCTGGCCGAAGAATACGAGGCCGAGCCGCGCGTCACCGGCGCGCTTCGGCCGGGCGAGGCGGCCACCGTCATGCTCTACCCGGGCGAGTTCATCGCGTTCACCAACTGCGTGCTGATCGGTGAGTTCGGAAACGGATGACGTGTCCCTCCTTTTCATGCGGCTTGACAACGCCCCGCGACGCCGGTATAGTGTAGACAATCCAAGCATTGCGAGGTGCCGCTGTGCATGCCGACCGCACGACATTGGGCTGCCGAGACGAAAGGTAAACGTCGCGGCGGCTTTTTGTTCATGCCGGGGTTCGCATGCCCGCGCGCGGAGCGGGATTCCGCGCGGAACGCAGCCCGCAATGCGTGACAAAGGACGGTGCCGTATGCCTGACGACGTGTTTTTCTACGGCGACCTCCGGGCGTTGGGGATGCCCGCGCAAAACGAGACGCCGCAGTCGGCGGAGGCCGCGTATCCGCAGGATGTGTGGCATGAAGCCGCGCAGGTCATGATCGCGCGCGAACGCGAAGGCAGCGCGGAAGGCTTTTTCCTGGCGGCGAAGGCGGGCCATAACCTGGAGCCGCACCGCCACAGCGACATCGGCAACTTTGTTGTCTGGTGCGACGGTCGGCCGGTCCTGATCGATCTTGGCTTCGATGAGGATGCGGCCCAGGCGCAAGCGTGGTACGCACGGTCCGAGTATCATAACTGCCCGGGCGTCAACGGCTTTTCGCAGGGGGACGGCTGCGCGTACCGCGCCGAGGGCGTGCGCTACACCGTCACGGACCGCGAAAGCGCGCTGTCGATGGAGATGAAAAGCGCGTACCCCGCGGAGGCCGGCATCGTCCGGTGGCAGCGGCTGATCAGCCTGTGGCACAACGCGATCTGCGAGGTGGTCGTGACAGACCGGTTCACGCTGGCGTCGCCGTCCGGCGACATCCGCCGCTACCTGATAACGCCGTGCGCGCCGACGGTGCTGGGCGGCGTCATCGTGCTGCCGTATCCGGGCGGCGCGGCGGGGCTCCGGTATGACGTCACGGCGGTGGAGGCCGCCGTCGAAACGGTTCCGGCGGCGGAAAGCGGGCTTTGCAGCGGCGTGGGCGGCGCGCTGTACCGGATCGTCCTGAAGGAGCGCGCGCCGGTCGTCTCGGCCGAAAGGACGCTGCGCGTCCGAAAGATGGAGGCCTGACAGGCAGGCGCGCCTCCGCGCGCAGGAAGGTGATGAAGTTGCAGCGGGACAGGGTCATATATCATTGCGACATGAACGCCTATTTCGCGAGCGTGGAGGAGCTTTTTTGCCCGGAGCTCAAGCAGGTGCCGATGGCGATCTGCGGCGATCCGGAGAGCCGTCGCGGCATCATCGTAGCGAAGAACCAAAAGGCCAAGGCGTGCGGCGTCAAAACCGCGGAAACCATCATCCAGGCCCGGAAAAAATGCCCCGACCTTGTGCTGCGCCCCGCCCGGCACCACGTATACGGCGAGTATTGCGACAGGGCGAACGCCATCTACGGCGAGTACACGGATCTGCTGGAGTGGGCGAGCATCGACGAATCGTATCTGGACGTCACCGGGTCGCTGCACCTGTTCGGCGGCGACGCGGAGCGCCTTGCCCATGAGATCCGGATGCGGATTCAAAGGGAACTGGGCCTCACCATTTCCGTGGGCGTTTCCTACAATAAATTTTTCGCCAAAATGGCGTCCGAGATAAAAAAGCCGAACGCCGTGACCGTGCTGACCCGGGAGAACTTTCAGGAAAAGCTCTGGCCGCTCCCGATCGGCGACATGCATATGGTCGGCAAGGCCGCCGAAAAAACGCTGCAGGCCATGCAGATATGGACCATCGGCGACCTGGCCCAAACGGACGTACGGATCCTGATCCGCAAGATGGGAAAGTTCGGCGAAGCCCTTTACGCGAACGCGAACGGGCTGGACGTGTCGCCCGTGATTCCGCCGGAAAAGACGCCGGCGGCCAAGAGCATTGGCAAACACAATACGTTCAGGCGCGACCTCGTGTCCCGCGAGGAGGTGCGTACCGCGGTCGACGCGCTTTCGGACAGCGTCGCGACGAGCCTGCGCAAAGCGGGCGTCAAGGCGGCCGCGGTGCAGATCACGATCAAGGATCCCGATTTCGTCGTCATCACGCGGCAAAAGAGCCTGGACGCGCCGTCCTGGCTGGCCGCCGACCTCGCGGGCGCGTGCATGGAACTGATGGACAGGCATTGGGCCGGTTGGAAGCCGATCCGTCTGCTGGCGGTCACCGCGATGAAGCTTGTGCCCCGGGACGAGGTTCAGGAGCAGCTCACCCTGTTTGATTCGCCGGACGGAAACGCGGGCCGCGCGAAGCGGGAGCGGATCGAACTGGCCGTGGACAAAATCCGGCGGCGGTTCGGCGAGGGCAGCATCGCCACGGCAAACGTCGCGTTCAGCGACATCGGCGTCCATGAAAGGTCCGAAGAGCCGGAGAAGGCATAGCATTTTGCGAGGTACATGGAAAATGAACAGAACCATCCTTGTCAACGGCCGCGTGCTGACGGCCGAGCGCGAGATACAGGGCGGCGCGGTGTCCTTTGAGGACGGCGTCATCACCGGTGTGTACGACGCCGCGCGCGCGCCGCTGCCCGGCGAGACGGTTGTCGACGCGGAGGGCCTGTATGTGTCGCCCGGGTTTGTCGACGTGCATGTGCACGGCGGCGGCGGGTTTGATTTCATGTGCGGGAACGAACAGAACGTGCGCGGCGCCTGCGCCACGCACCTCGGGCACGGCACGACGACGATCGTGCCGACGCTCTCGACCGCCTCACGCGATACGTTCCGCGCGGCGATGCGGGCCGTGGCTTCGGTGATGCAAAATCCGCGCGGCGGCCCGCATATCCCCGGCATACACCTTGAGGGGCCGTACTTCGCGGACAGCATGCGCGGCGCGCAAGCGCCGGAGTTCCTGCGGAACCCGAATCCGGACGAGTATCTCGCGATCCTGGACGAGTTTCCATGCGTGCTGCGGTGGGCCGCCGCGCCGGAGCTTCCTGGCGCGCTGGAGATGGCGGACGCGCTCAAGGCGCGCGGCGTCCGCATGTGCATGGGGCACTCCGAAGCGCTGTTCGACCAGGCGGTGCGCGCGTATGAGCGCGGGTACACCTGCGTCACACACCTGTACTCGATGTGTTCCACCGTCAGGCGCATCAACGCGTACCGCCACGCGGGCATTCTGGAGGCCGCGTACCTGACCGACGGCATGTCGGTCGAGGTGATCGCGGACGGCAAGCACCTGCCGGACAGCCTGCTCCGGCTGATTTACAAGATCAAAGGCCCGGACCGGATTTGCCTGATCACCGACGGCATCAGCGCGGCGGGGCTATCAGGCGTGTCCGGCGTGATCTATGACGCGTCGATTCATTCGGACATCATCATCGAGGACGACGTCGCGAAGATGCCGGACAGAACGTGCTTCGCGGGCAGCGTCGCGACGGCCGACCGGCTGGTGCGGACGATGGCGCGCCTTCCGGAGGTGCCGATGTTTCAGGCGGTCAAGATGGCCTCCCAAACCCCCGCGAAGGAAATCGGCGTTTTCGGCCGGAAAGGCTCGCTCGCGTCCGGCAAGGACGCGGACATCCTGCTGTTCGATGAGGATGTGCGGATTCGAAAGGTGATTGTGGGCGGAGAAGAGATGGGGGAACGGTGAGGGACGAAGGCCCTTTGGCAGGATATTGGACAGAATCCGCTTTGCATACAAGAGGGTTCTGCTATGTTGATCATGATCCCATCAAAATTGAATGGAGATGCGCCAATGAAAAAGACAGTGTGTTTCGTTCTGTTCTGTCTCGTGTGCGCCGTTTTTCAGCCCGTCTTGGCGGAAGAGTTGCTCGAATTTAACGGACTTTGGGGCGCGGAGGCCGGGCAGACGGCGGAGGAATGTCAGGACGCGGTGTACAACGCGAAGAAGATTGTGCTGGTGGAAGACGGTGAAGAACTTGTCATCAGCAAAGACCAGCGAGTCGAATTTTTAGGGCGGGAGATCGCAAAAAGCAGATTTCGTTTTGACTATTTTGACGATACGCGCGCGCCCAAGAGGCTGTCGAACATATACCTTGTTCTGTTTCAAAACAACTGGCCGTATGATAAAACCAACCTGCGATCCGGCGCTCTCGCGGACATCCGTACGCTAACCGATATGTATACAGGCATGGTGGATGCGTTTGAGCAGCAATATGGGGAGCGGCTCGGCTATACTTTCATGGTCAAAGGCGACGATGGGTCGCCGGAACGTTATCGTTTTGACGGCAGCGCGTTCGACGTGGAAGCCATCCATCACGCCTGGGTGAACAGGGATGCTTTTCAGCTTATTACGTGTGTGGACAATATCATGTTGACATTCGGCTATCATGACTATGTTCCTGACAATGATGTGCATTTCCCGATCGAAAACGGGCCTGAGATGATCATTCAAGTCATTTACTACTTTGGAAACCGCGACATCCGCCTGGACGAGCTTCCGGAAGAGTACTACCCTAAAACCGACGCGTACCCAATCTACGCATATGAGCCCGTCCGGATTATCACGAACGTCACCACCGGCTTTTAGCGTCAAAAACCGCAACCCAAATCAAGCCCCGCGCTCCGTTTCCCGCTACAATCCCCGTAACGGAAGGAGGTGAGCGGATGTACGAATGGCACAGGCAAATTCAAATGATCGTCAATGCAATCGACGACTGCATCCAGCGCCGGGACGACGAGGCGCTGACCCTTGCGGCCTTGTCGCACAGGCTAGGATACTCCGAATTTCACACGACGCGGAAGTTCAGGGAGATTTCCGGCCTTGCGCTTCGCGATTATCTCAGGCTGCGGCGGCTGGCGTTCGCGCTGATCGACGTGCGCGATACGAAAAGGACGTTCCTCGACATCGCGGTCGACTACGGCTTTTCATCGCACGAGGCCTTTACCCGGGCGTTTCGCGCGGCCTACGGCACGACGCCCGGCGCGTACCGAAAGCGCCCGACGCCGGTCGTGCTCCGCACCAAAATAAGCGCCTTCGACCGCTACATTTTGGGGATTGGAGAGATTGGCATGATCAAATCATCGAGGGAAATCAAGGTGTATTATGTCACGATCCCGGCGCACAGGTTTCTGCACATCAAGAACTACGAGAGCGACGGGTACTTCGATTTCTGGGCGAAGCAGGAAAGCGTCCCCGGGCAGGACTGCGACACGATCTGCGGCCTGCTCGACAGCGTCCGGGGCAAATTGGACGGGAAGGACGGCGTGATCGGCAAGTTCAGCGGACAGATCATGGCGCGCATCACCGAACCGGACGGCAGAACGCCGGAATGCTACGGCGTCCGCCTGCCCGCCGATGCCAAAATCGCGCCGCCCGCAGGCATGCTTCTGATCGACATACCGGAAGCGGAGTACACC
>JAVBOQ010000147.1:0-10326 GCA_031550455.1 Eubacteriales bacterium | reverse complement strand
TTCGGACGGGATCGGGGCGCGCGAACCGTGCTTTCGCTGGATTGTCCAAACGCCATCGCGGCAGCTTCCGGCGACCTTGACGGCGACGGTCGGGACGATCTGGCCATTGTCTGCTGCGGGGACCGAAACCGCGACGAATCTTCTTTTGTCTATTGGAACCGCGGCGGGTTTGGAAAGGATCACGTGACCGCCGTCCCGACGCGGTCGGCCGCGCGGGCGGAAATCGCCGATCTGGCCGGCGACGGCCGCCGTCAACTGCTCCTCTGTCAGGGCGGAAACGAGAACGAGTGCGCCGGGGTTTCCAAAATACTCGCGTTTGACGCGGCGGGCGCATGGCGCGCGGTCACCCAATTGCCGGGCGACGACGCCGTTCTGCTGTTGTCCGGACGCACGGCGGAAAAACAAGGCCGCCAGGTCGTGGCGGTCAGCCACAAGACCGGCAAGCCCAACGGCAGCGAGGATGTTTCGATTTTCCTCGGCGGCCCGGACGGATATCGGGCGGACCGCCGCATCGACCTGCCGGGCAAATCAGCCGTGAGCGGGCTGCTGTTCGACAGCAACGACAACGGATATGTGGACGCGCTGGTGTCAAACTGCGCGGAGGACGCGCCGCATCATGATCCCGGCAGCTTCCTGTACCTGGGCGGCGCGGACGGGCTGCGCGCGGACCGCCGGACCGTGCTGCCCACGGTGCGGGACCACGGCGCGATCGTCGGCGATTTTCGAAAGTGCGGCTATTTGGACATCGCGTCCGGCGGCTTCCACAACCGCTCCGTCCGGATTTTCCGCGGCGGCCCGGACGGATATGACCTCGCGCATCCCGACGTGCTGGTGCTTGGCCCGAATCCGGAAGGATACCGGCCGCCGGTCTTTACCGCGCCCGGCCACAACGTGATCCCCGAACAGGAAAAAGAACTGTACCGGCAGTACGGCCAGACCCGCTGGCTCTTTGCCGCCGACTTTAACGGCGACGGGTGGCTCGACCTGCTCGTTTCCCAGATTCTCGGCCCGCAGTGCTTTATTCTCTGGGGCGGGCCGGAAGGCTATTCCACAGACCGGATGCAGGTGCTGTACACGGACGGGGTCGCCTCCGCGAACGCGGCCGATCTCGACGGCGACGGCTACCTCGACCTGGTTCTCGCCGGACACATGGCCACCGGCAAAACGGAGCAGGGCAAGTATGAATCCTACATTACGATTTATTGGGGCGGCCCGAACGGATATGAGGAGCACCGAAAGACGCAGTTGCCCGCCTATTGCGCCAACTCGGTCTGCATCGGCGACTTCAACGGGGACGGCGTGCTGGACATCTACGCGACCGCCTACAACGGCGGCAGAACCCGCGACCTGTGCTCGTATGTCTATTATGGAAAGCCCGGCGGAAAGTACAGCCTCGCGGATTGCCAGCCTGTGTTCAACCATTCGGGCTCCGGCTGCGTCGCGGGCGACTTTAACGGGGACGGATACACGGATGTCGCGATCGCGTGCCATAAGCAGTACGGCAACCACGTCTCGCCCTCGTTTATTCTCTGGGGCGGCCCGGACGGGCTGAGCGAGGCGCGCAAAACGGTGCTGCCGACAAAGGGCCCGCACGGCATGATGCCGGTGGACGCGGGCAACATCATGGACAGGGGCGACCTGGAGTACTACCTCTCGGAACCTTATGCCATTCAGGGCCGCGTATCGGTTCGCGCATCCTGGGAAGCCGACATCCCGGCCGGGTGCTCGGTCCGCGTACAGTTCCGAAGCGCCGCGAAGGCGGACGCGCTCGGGCAGTCCGCCTGGTCCGCGTGGTACGATCAGGGCGCGGGCGAATACAGGCCCGATGCCTGCGACGCCTTCCTGCAATACCGCCTGGCCCTCGGCGCGCGCTGCGCTTGCGGAACGCCCCGCGTCCATTCCGTAACGCTGGATTTTGACGAGCGTCAGGAAGGCAATTGATGACTCCGTTGTTCGGATTCCGAAGGAGGTCGTGAAAGCATGGAACCCGAGGGACTCAAGATCGACGTCCGGCGCAGAAAAATTCAGGACATCCTCGCGCGGGAAGGCAAGGTGCATGTCACGCAGCTGAGCCGGGAGCTCGGCGCTTCCGCCGTGACGATCCGCAACGACCTGCAAAAGCTTGAAAAAGACGGATACCTAGAGCGCGTGACGGGCGGCGCGGTGCTGACCATCAAAAACTACGCGAACATGGACTTTGGGCAGCGAAAGCAGGAGCGCGCGAGGGAAAAGCAGAACATCGCGGCCGCCGCGGCAAGCCTCGTGCAGAACGGCGACACGCTGTTCATCAATTCCGGCACCACGGCCTACTTTGCGGCGATCGAGCTGAAGCGGCACAAGAACCTGAACATCGTCACGAACTCCGTCTATGTCGCGATGGAGCTCGGCGGCATGCCCACCTTCCGGGTGATCCTGCTGGGCGGGGAGATCAACACGCAGTACTATTTCACCTTTGGCATCGACGCGATCCGCCAGCTTTCCAAGTACAAGGCGGACAAGACCATCCTGTCGGTGGACGGCGTCAACATCACGTCCGGCATCACCACCTACCATCCGGATGAGACGGAGCTGAACCGGATGATGGTCGAGCAGTCCAGCCGGGCGATCGTGGTGGCCGACTACACGAAGATCGGGCATGTGAGCTTTTCACACATAGAGGACATCTCGAAGGTGAATGTCTGCGTCACCAACCGGAACGCGGACGGCGAAGTGTTGGCGACGCTTTCGGACAACGGCGTCGAGGTGATCGTCTGTTAGGCAACCGCCTCAACATCAACGAGAAAGGGTGATACGATGGCATCCGCAGGCAAGACCGTGCTGGAGCTCCCGCCCGTTCGGGGCAATCCGCGCAACAGCGAGGGCGCATTTATCAGGCTCTCGGATGGCCGGATCCTGTTCGTCTACTCGAAATTCGTCGGCGACACCGCCCAGGATCACGCGCCGTCCTGCATCGCGGCCCGGGTATCTTCGGACAACGGGGACACCTTCACCGGCGAGGACAGGATCATTTTCAGGCAGGAAGACTACGCCGCGCAGAACGTCATGAGCGTGTCGCTGCTACCGATGCTGGACGGCGCGATCGGCCTCTTTTTCGGCGTGCGCTACGGCTTCCACAACACCGGGCCGTATCTGTCGCGCTCCTATGACGACGGCGAAACATGGACGGCCGGACAGCGCGTGATCCCGGCGTTCGGCTATTATGTCGTCAACAACGACCGGATCATCCGGCTCAAGAGCGGGCGCATCCTCGTCCCCGCCAACCTGCACCGCACGCGGAACTACGGCGAGGACATCGAGGACTACTCGGGCTTTGACGGCCGCGGCACCGGCTACTTCTTCTATTCGGACGACGACGGGAAGACGTTCCGGGAGGCCAGAACCTGCTGCAACAACCCGAACCCGCTGTCAGCCTCCGGCCTGCAGGAAACCGGCGTGATGGAGCTTCAGTCGGGCGCGGTATGGGCGTATTACCGCACCGACCTGGGCTGCCATTACCAGTCCTGGTCGCACGACGAGGGCGATACATGGTCGCCGCCCACCGCGTCTGCTTTCACGGGGCCGTGTTCGCCGCTGTGCATGAAGCGCCTGTCCGACGGGCGGATCATTGCGGTGTGGAACCCGATTCCGCTGTACCAGACGCGCGAAGAGACGCGTTTCAGTTGGGGCAGAACGCCACTTGTGGCTGCAATAAGCGGCGACGACGGCAGGACATTTGGCCGGCCCGTGACCGTCGAGGACGGCGGCGACAAGGGCGGGTACGCCTACACCGCGATCTTCCAGGCGGAGGACAGCGTGCTTCTGGCGTACACCGCGGGACGCCCGGACGACCCGAACATGCTGGCGCGCTTGCGCATGAAAAAAGTGCCGCTCAGCGTGTTTGACTGACGGGACACCCGGAAAGGAAATCTTCGATGCCGCAAAGCACGCGTGAAAACGACGCCGGGCGTTCCGCGGACGCAAGGGATCTGTTCAGCCTCCGGGGCAAGGTCGCGGTGGTGACCGGCGGGTACGGCCTGTACGGCGCGGCGCTGTCCGAAGGGCTGGCCGAGATGGGCGCGCACGTGATCGTCGCGTCGCGCGACGGGGAAAAATGCGGGGAGTTCGCGTCCGCGCTGGCCGCGCGCGGGCTTTCGGCCGAGGGCGAAACGCTCGACCTTGGCGACGACGGTTCGATCGGCGCGTTCGTCGCGCGCGTGACGGAGCGGCATGGCGGGATCGACGTATTGGTCAACAACGCGGTGACGCGGGCCGGCTTCGCGGAGCTTCACGACATCACGCGCGAGGCGCTTTCCGGCACGGCCGCCGTCAACGTGAACGGCCAGATTCTGCTGACAAAGGCCGTTATACCGGCCATGCGGGCGCGCGGCGGCGGCAGCGTCGTCAACATATCGTCGATCCGCGGCCTGGATGCGCCGCACGTCCCTTTTTACGAGCCGGATCAGAAAATCAGCGTCAATTACACCACGGAAAAATGGGCGCTGATCGGGTTTACCAAGTGGTGCGCCGCCATGTACGGGCGCGAGGGCATCCGCTGCAACGCGATATGCCCGGGCGGATATGATCCGAAGCTCAAGGAAAGCGGCCACCCGTTTTACGAAACATACCGAAAGCACTGCCCGCTCGGCCGTTGGGCCGAGGCGCACGACATCAAGGGCGCGGCTGTCTTCTTGGCGTCCGAGGCGTCCGCGTATGTCACGGGCGCGACGATTGTGGTCGACGGCGGCTGGACGATCTGGTGATATTACAGTTCCGAAGGGAGGATCCCTATGGCGCAAAAGCTGTTCATCGAAAGGCGCGCTGCCGACAACAAGTACCTGCACCGCGATTTCCACTGCGCGCTGGACCAGGGCCTCGCCTACCTCGGCGCGCGGTACGGCGGCGCTGCCGTGGAAGAATATCTTTACCGGTTCGCCGAAGGCTACTACGCGCCGCTTATCGCGGAGGCGAAGGCACGCGGCCTGTCCGCGATCCGCGACCATATCCTTGGCGTCTACGAGACCGAGGAAGCGCCCGGGAACGTGCGCTGTTCGCTGACGGAAGACGGGCTTGCGGTTTCCGTGTCGGCCTGTCCGGCGGTCGCCTACATGCGAAGCGTCGGATACGAGCCGTCCGAGTGGTATGTGGGAACGACCTCGACGGTCAACCGGGCCGTCGCGGACGCGCTGGGCCTCAGCTTTGCGCTGCTTTCCTATGATCAGGCGACGGGCGCGGCGGAATACCGCTTCTTTGCGCGCCGGGAGGTGCCGGAATGATTTCATGCACGGAGTTTATTCCCGCGTACAGCGAGCTTTTCAAGTTCATCGAGGAAAAGAGCGGCAAGGAAGGCGTCCTTGACTACTGGAACCACATCTCGGACCGGTATGTTCGGGAGCGGCTTGGCAAACTGGCGACGGAAAAGGGCATCATGGGCTGCTGGGCGTACTGGGAGAAGGCCCTCAACGAGGAGGCAGCCGACTTTACCATGGCGGTGGACGAGGAGGCAGGCACTTTTTCCATTGACATGCGTTACTGCCCGTCCAAAGGCCGTCTGCTTGAGCTTGCGCATGTCGAGCCCTATCACGACTACTGCGGCCACTGCGACGTGCTGTACGCGCGCGTGCTGGAGCCGCTCGGTTACGAATGGACGTCGGATCTGTCGCGCGTGAACCGGGCCGCTTGCTCGATTCATCTCAAAAAGAAATAAAACGGGAGGCTTCTGTATGGTGCTTCGGGACGGGTTTTATCCGGCGCTTGGAACGCCGCTTGACGCTGTTGGAAACCTTGTGGAAGAGAGCATGCGCGCGCAGGTGGATATCATGGCCGAAGCGGGCGCGTCCGGGTATCTGGCGCTTGGTTCCATGGGGATCGAGCCCTGCGTAAAGGATTCGGAATTCGGCAAAACCGCGCGCGTCGCTGCGGAGGCCGTGAAGGGCCGCGCGCCGCTGTTTGTCGGCTGCATGGACAACTCCGTCGCCCGCATCGGGGACCGTTTCAACGCGCTCCGCGGCATGAAGATCGACGGCGTGGTCATCACGACCCCGTTCTACTTTGTGTCGCCGGAAAGCGACATGGTCAACTTCTTCACGAGCGTCTGCAAGCTGTCGCCGTTCCCCGTGTATCTGTACGATTTGCCGATGACGACAAAAATCAAGATCACCTACAGCCTGGTCGGCAAGCTTTTGTCGATCCCGAACCTCGCGGGCATCAAGTCCGGCGACCTGATCCTGATGCGCGACCTGTACCAGCGCGGCGACATCCCGAAAAACTTCAGCCTGCTGTTTTCCGGGACGGAGCTGTTTGACGTCGCGTACGGCTACGGGATCACGAAACAGCTCGACGGCTTCTTCTGCTGCGTTCCGAAGCTGACAAAGCGCCTGTACGCGGCCCTCGCGGCCGGGGACAAAGCGGCCGGGGCGAAAGCGATGAACGACATGAACGATATCCGGAATTACCTGTTCACGCTGGGCATCTTCCCGGCGTTCACGGCCGGCATGAACGCGCTCGGCTGCGAAGGGACGTTCCACCCGGATTACATGCCGTCGCTTTGCGGCGAGGCGAAGGAAAAAGCGCTCGCGAAGTTCCACGAAATGGGCGAAATTTAAGGCCCCACACTTTTGACGAAGGAGGATCGCACCCATGATCTATGACAAGCTTGAAAACGCCGCGCGCTACGAAGGGCTGCACGCGGGCATCGCCAAAGCCCTCGGCGTCCTGCCTGCGTATATCGACAAGGCCCTGGGCCGCTATGAAATCGACGGCAAGGATCTGTTCGTGCTCGTCCAGGGCTACGACACCAAGCCGCTTTCGGCCGCCGTATGGGAAACGCACAAGCAATACGCGGACGTGCAGTATGTCGTCTCGGGCAACGAGCGCATGGGCATCACCGACACCGGCACGCTGACCGTTCTTTCGCCCTATGAAGCGGATCGCGACGCCGCGCTCTATGTCAACGGCGGCGAAGGCGCGCTCCTGCCCTGTCCGGCGGGCGTGTTTGTCGTCTTTTACCCGGACGAGGCCCATATGCCGTGCGTCGCGGACGGCGGCCCGTCGCCCGTGCGGAAGCTGGTCGCGAAGGTCAGGATGGCGTAGAAGCGAGGTGCCCGGATGAAAACACTGATCGCGGGCGGCATGCGGGTGACGCAGATGACGCTGGGCACGGTGCAGTTGGGCATGGCCTACGGCGTGGCGAACACGGCGGGCAAGCCCTCGCGGGAGACCGCCTTTGCCGTGCTGGACGCCGCGCGGCAGGGCGGTGTCGCCTGCCTGGACACCGCCCGCCTGTACGGTGACTCCGAACAGGTCATCGGCGCGTACCTCGCGGAACGGCCCGGCGCGGACCTGACCATCGTCACCAAATTCCGCATCGATCCGTCTGTGGGGCGCGACCGGGCGTCGGTTTTCGGAAAGCTCGAGGCCAGCGTCAGGGCGTCGCTGGAGGCGCTTGGCATCGGAAAGTTACCGCTGCTGCTTTTGCACAACGCGGACGATATGGACGAATACGGCGCGGCCGTGCCGGACGCGCTGCGCATGCTGATGGAGCGCGGCCTGATCGAACGCGCGGGTGTGTCGGTCTACGAGGCGCGGCAGATCGACCGGATGCTCGAAGAGAACCTCTACACGGCGGTGCAACTGCCCGTCAGTGTGCTGGACAGGCGGTTGATCGACGGAGGCCGGCTTGACGCCCTGCGCCGCGCGGGCTGCGCCGTGTTCGCCCGCAGCGTGTTCCTGCAGGGACTCTTTTTCATGGACGATCTTCCGGCTGGTTTCGCGCAAGCCGCGCCGTTTGTGCGCGCGCTGCGGCGCGTCGCCGCGCGCGAGGGCCTGTCGGTCGCGCAGTTGGCGTTGTCCGCCGTACGCGATCTGCCGGGCGTCACCAGCCTTGTGCTGGGCGCTGAAACGCCCGGGCAGGCGGCGCAGAACGCCGCGCTGTTTGACGCGCCGCCGCTGTCCCCGGGCCTTCGCGACGAGCTGGCCGAACTTGGCGGGCGCGCGCCGATCGAGGAAATCATGGCGGAGATCCGGCGACGGTAACCGCTCGGTACACCAGACGAGTGAGGAGGAAGCGCCTTTGAAGACGATGATAACCGCGGGCGTCGCGTCGGTGGACATCACGCCCGCGACAGGCCTGGAGCTGGCGGGCTATCCCCACGCGCCGCGGCACAACACAGGCGCGCACGATCCGCTGTACGCCACCTGCCTGTATCTGAGCGACGGCGTCACCAGGCTGGCGATCGTTGGCCTCGATCTGCTGTTCTTCTCGAAAAAACACGTCAAAACCGTGGGCGACCGCGTGGAAAAGCTCACGGGCATTCCCGCGTCCCACCTGATGTTCTCGTGCTCCCATTCCCATTCGACGCCCTGGGCCTCGGGCCGGCTGGACCTCGAGGCGCTGGAATCCGGCGTGCGGCAGGACGAGGGCTTTATCGCGGAACTCTGCGACAAGCTCACGCACCTGATCGTTTCGGCCACCCGCACGGCCTTCCCGGCGCGCATCGGATACGCGGCGGGACACTGCGGCCGCGAACAGGGTGTGGGCGGCAACCGGCGGGATCCGGTCAACGGGCCCTGCGATCCGGCGGTGTATACCCTGCTGATCCGCGACGCTTCGGAAACCGTGCGCACCGTATTGGTGAATTACGCGGTGCATCCCACGGTGCTGCACGCCGAGAACACGCTCTGCTCCGGCGATTATGTGGGCGCGCTGCGCGGCCTTCTGCGCGAAAAATACCCGCACGCGCAAATGATCTTCGGGCTGGGCGCGTCGGGCGACCAGAGCACGCGCTTCTTCCGCTCGGCGCAGACCTTCGAGGAGGCCGGGCGCATCGGCCTCGCGATCGGGAACGCGGCGGTCGCGGCGGCGGAAAGCGCCGAATGGGAAACCTCGCCGCGGCTGTTCGTCAAAACGGCCGAATTCGCGCCGCGCATGCGGACGCTGCCGTCCAGGGCGGAGGCGGAAGCCCGTCTGGCCGAGCGCGCGGCGCGGTGGGAAGCGCTGAAAGCAACCGGCGCTTCGTATACGGAGGTGCAGTCGGCCCATGTCAACCTGTTTGGCGCGGAGGATATCCTCGGCTACATCCTCGCCAACGAACGCGGCGAAGAGATCGAACTGGCGCGCGACGAGCTGCCGGCCGTCGTCACGCTGTTCGGCATCGGCGGCGCGCGCATCCTCGGCCTGCCCGGCGAGGTCTTCATGGGCATCGCACAGGCCATCCGGCGGGAGAGCGCATCGAATCGCCTGATCATCAACACGGTGTCCAACGGCTGCCTGCCGGGTTACTGCTACACCGCGGAGGACGCCGCGCTGGGCGGCTATGAGGTGGACACTTCGATGCTCGACGAAAAAACCGGCGACCTGCTGGTTCGCGTCAGCGCGGATTTGCTGCGCGAGGCGGGCGTATGCTGACCGCCACCATCGACCTGGGCACCACGGGCGTGCGCGCGATCGTTTACGACGAGGCGCTGCGCCCGCTTGGCGAGCGGTACACCGAGTATCCGCTGATCACCCTCTCACCGACCGTCATTGAGCAGGACGCGGAGCTCTGGTGGCGGCTCGGCTGCGAGGCGGTGCGCGGCGCGATGGCGGCGGCCGCCGCGAGGCCGGAAGACGTGACCGCCGTGGGCGTCAGTTCCCAGAGCATCACCCTGGTGCCGGTGGACGAGCGCTTTGTCCCGCTTCGCGGGGCCATCAGTTGGCTTGACCGCCGCGCCGGCGATGAGCTGGCGCGCGTTTTGGAGCGCTTTTCGGCCTCCCGGCTGTACGGCATGACCGGCAAGCTGCCCTCGCCGGTATACACGCTGCCCAAGCTGCTCTGGTTGATGGCGCACGAACCGGAGATTGTGTCCGCCTGCCGCTGGCTCCTGTCGCCGCACGATTTGTTGATGGCCAGGATGACCGGGCGGGCGGTTTCCGAGCATACGCTGGCCTCCGGCACGATGCTGTATGATCTGTCCCGCGCAGGGTGGTCGGATGAGATCGCGGCCGCGTTCGATCTTCCGCTTGAAAAAATGCCGCCGCTGCTGCGCGGCGGCGAGCCCGTCGGATCACTTACGCCGGAAGCGGCCGAGGCCATGGGGCTTTCGCCCCGCGCGGTCGTCCACGCCGGCGGGCAGGATCAAAAATGCGCCTCGCTGGCCACCGGGCTTGCTTCCGGGATCGCCACGGTGTCGCTGGGAACCGCCTCGGCGATCGAGACGATCGCCGCGCCCGGAAGCCCGCCGTGTTACGATTCGCGCATTCCGGCGTTCGCTTACTTTTCGCCGGGTCAGCTTGTGCAGGAGGGCGTGCTGCCCACGGCGGGCGCGGCCCTGCGCTGGCTGCGCGACACGATGTTCCGCGGCGCTTCCTAT
>JAVBOQ010000168.1:0-6338 GCA_031550455.1 Eubacteriales bacterium | reverse complement strand
GTTACGTTCGCGCGCCTGGCCACCATCCGCCAGGGCGCGCAGTACGCGCTGACCGCGTCCGGTGTGGGCCAGCTGGCGGACGCGCTGCACGCGGCGAACCGCGCCGCGATGGCCGCGCTGACGTTCCTCGGCGCGCGCGTCGGCGCGGACGGCGCGCACGGCGCGGCCGCGACGCCCGCGCCGGTGCCGGACGACGGCATCGCCACGCCGGTGGCGCTTTTAGACTTCACGGGCGTGTCCTTCGCCGACACATTCACGATTGAAGTGCAGACGCTGCCCAACGCCGAACTGGCGCTGCGCACCGCGACCGATACCCTGCGCGGCCGCGCGGACGCGGACGGCAGGCACGCCTACACGGTCAGCACGCGCCGCGAGACGACCTATGCCTATACGTTGACCGCGAGCGCCGAGGGCCGCAAGGAAAGCGGGATGGAGATCGCGGTCGAGCGGCGGCTGTCCGGCGAGGCGCTCGAGGCGGCGTACCGGAAGACCGCCCGGGAACTGACCGCCGCGAACTACGAAGCGATTTGTGGGGACGTTTCCGGCAGCGCTGGCCAGGCCGTCTTTTTCCGTGGTCAGGCGGTCGCGCTTTCGGACGTAGGCGGGTTCCCGTGCGCGCTGTTTTTCACCGACAACCCGAACCGCGGCACATGGCGCAATCCAGTCTGGGTCGTGCTGACAGCACAGACCGACATAAAGCCGGGCGACATCCGCACGGTGTACGGCGACCTGCGCGGCGACGCGCCGACGTACGAGACGGACGGCCGGGCAGGCGACGCGCCGGCGATCGTGCTGCGGTCGATCGCGGAGTAGGCGAGGGGCGGACGCTGTCCCAGACCCTGCCAAACGGGCTTCGCCTCACGGCGGGATGCTTGGTTATCCACAATACCCCAAGAAGGGATTCTTAAGGGCTAATAGCCCTTAAGCGGGATTCCAAAGGGCGGAGCCCTTTGGCGTCCCCCCCACCCTACAGCAAAGAGGTGCCCTCATGCGAAAACTGATCCTGTTGCTGCTGTTGGCGTCGCTCTGGACGCCCGCGCTGTGCCTCGCGGAAGCGGCCGAACCGCAGCCGGTGGAGGTCACGATCGACGAAATAGGGGTCACAACGACGATCCCGGCCGGTTGGACCGTCGTCACGCCGGAGACGGTGTCGCGGCACTTCGAGTATTTTGACGAGATCACGCCGGAAAAGGCTGCCGAGGCGATGCGCGCCGAGGGCGTGTACCTCGCGGCGTTCAACGCGGCGGGCGACGCCGCGCTGCGCGTCATCGCGCGCGAAGGCGATGAAACCGCGAAGGTATACCGCGACATCTCGCGGTATACGCCGGAGATGCGCGCGGCGATCAAGGACGATTTCCTCGACCGCGCCGCTTGGGCGCTGACCGGGTATCGGTACACGGAGGCCGCCTGGACAAACCGGGAGAATCAGGGGCGAATCCTGAACCTCACCTACCTGATCCGCTTTGGCGAAACGACGACGCACCGCGGCCTGCAGGCGTACACGATCCGGAATGGGCTGCACATCACGCTCGATTTGCAGGTCGAGGGCCGCAGGGTGGAGAGCGCCGACCAGCGCGCGTTTGACGCGATGGCGCGGCAGACGCTGTACCCGATGTCGCTGAACATGCCGAAGCTTCCGGTGGGTCTGACGGTGACCGGCGGCATGCCGGAGGAGGCGGTCAAGCCCGAACTGACGCTGCACGGCGCGACAATGCGCGGCGCGACCGTCGAGGCGTGGCTGAAGCCAAGCGGCGGGCAGGCCTCGGTGGTCGGCAGCGACAAGGCCGGGTCCGGCGGCGATTACGAGATCGAGCTGACGCTACCCGGCGCGGGCGAATACGAGCTGTTTTTGATCGCGTCGCTGGAAGGCTACGCGAACAGCGACGCGACGGGCATCCTTACCTACGAGCCGGGCAGGATCCCGATCGACTTCACGTCCGCGCCGTCGGGAGACTATTTTGAGCCGCAGGTGGCCGTCGAGGGCAAGACGCTGGCCGGCGTGACGGTTCAGTGCATGGAGTTTGACACAAACAAAAGGATTGTCACCGGGTCCGACGGCAGGTTCTCGTTCAAGCTTGACCGCGGCGTGACCGGCGTGCGCGAAGTCACGCTGGCGTTCACCAAAAAAGGATTCACCGACCGGCGCGTCGACATCGTTTTCAATCGCAAGTGGCGCATGGCCGATTACGCGGCCTATCTGAAGGCGAACGAGGTGCAGCCGCTGTCGTACGCGAACCTTGCCGCCAAGGCAGACAAGTATGCGGGCCGGATCGTGCAGTACACCGGGCAGGTGATCAGCGTGTCGACCGCCGGGACGCGGCATTATGTCCAACTCGCGTTGAAAGTGAACAAGAGCGGCGCGTGGTCCGAAGGGCTGGTGGCGGTGCGTGACGGCGAGGAGATCGCGCTTGCCGTCGGCGACCGCGCGACGCTGTATGTCGAGGTCACCACGGATACATCGATGTTCTCATCGATGGACGAAAACGGAAACCAGGTCGACACCGCGCTGCCGATGGTCATGCTGCTCGCGTATGTGAAGGCGGACGAATAACACAAATGTGAAGAGAGGGGAAATCAACGTGGCGCTGTTGCAGGCGAATTTCTTTTCGGAGGTTCTCAGGCTGCACATGTCGATGGACGTGATTCTGCCGGAGAGGGTATGCACGCGTCCGGATGGCAAATGGCCGGTGCTGTACCTTTTGCACGGGCTCTCGGACGACCACACGATCTGGCGGCGGATGACGTCGATCGAGCGGTACGCGCGCGGGCGCGACCTCTGCGTCGTCATGCCGACGGTGCACCGCAGCTTTTATACGGACATGAAGCACGGCGGCCGCTATTGGACGTTTATCAGCGAGGAACTGCCGACGGTCTGTGAAAGGATGTTCCCGATTTCCACCGCGCGCGAAGACCGGTTCGCCGCGGGCCTTTCGATGGGCGGCTACGGCGCGCTGAAGCTCGGCCTGCGCTGCCCTGAGCGGTTCGCGGCGGTCGCGAGCCTGTCCGGCGCGGTGGACATGGTCGCGCTTTCGGAGACGGACGAGGCGCGCGGTGACGCGTTCTGGACGGACATTTTCGGCTCGCTTAACGAGCTGCGCGGCAGCGAAAATGACCTTGCGGCCGTCGCGGAGCGGCTGATCGCCGGGGGCAGCCCGAGGCCGCGGTTCTATGTCGCCTGCGGCACCGAGGACTACCTGTACGCTAATAACGCCGGGTTCCTCGCGAGGTTCGGGAAACCGCTGGATATCACGTACGAGGAAGGCCCCGGCGTCCATTCGTGGGACTTCTGGGACGCCTACATCCAGCGCGCGCTGCGGTGGATGGGGTTTGAGACGAACGGGTGAGGGGATGAGGAGGAGGGGCGCCGGGACTCCGTCCCAGACCCTGCCAAAGGGGCAGTGCCCCTTTGGAATCCCGTCTTTTTCGCCTCACGGCGGGAAGCGCTTTTGTTTTCCAGCCCCAAAGAAGGGATTCTTAAGGGCCTTTGGCCCTTAAGCGGGATTCCAAAGGGCGGAGCCCTTCGGCGTTCCTCCCTCACACAAAGGAGGCCCCTCATGGAACCAATCCGGATCGGCGTCGTATCGCGCAGCTTTCCGACGCTGACGCACGCGGAGATCGCGGAGCAGCTGAAG
This sequence comes from Eubacteriales bacterium, assembly GCA_031550455.1. Taxonomy (GTDB): domain Bacteria; phylum Bacillota; class Clostridia; order Christensenellales; family Aristaeellaceae; genus Avichristensenella. Next base: position 2,706 of record JAVBOQ010000168.1, on the reverse strand, counting down.
GACGCCGGCGCGGTTTCGACCGAGCTGTGCCTAAAGAGTGCTGACACCGCGTACTGGGTTTACAACGGCCGGTCCGACCTTTCGTCGCTGACGGATGGAAAATTCGCCGCCATTGTTGCGCTGTATCGCGAACAGGGCGTCGAGATCCCGGCGCTCGGCGTGTTCACGAACCTGATCCACCCCGACGACGACGAGCGCAAGCGGAACCTTGACTATTACGAGCGGCATATGCAACTGGCGGCGCAAAACGGCATTCCGTTCGTGCCGACCGAATGCGGGTTCACGGAGCACCAGCGCGGCGTCAACGCCAACCGGTACGAAACGGACTTCGCGCGGCTGGTCGACAGCCTCAGGGATCTGTGCCGGCGCGCCGAATACCACAACGTCCACATCGCGCTGGAGACCTGCGTCATCGACATCGTGCCGTCCGCAAAGCGCGCGCGCGACCTGATCGCCCAGGTCGGCAGCGACCGGCTGCGCATCCTGCTCGACCCGGCGAACCTGATCGCCAACAGCTCCGAGCGCGACATGTTCGACTACCTCGCGCCGCATATCGCGTACCTGCACGGCAAGGACCGCAAGGTGAACGACGCGAAGGGCCGCGCGGTCGGCGACGGCGACATCGACTGGCCGCTGTTTCTCCGGCTGTACCACGAGCGCTGCGAAGGCAAACCGTTCATTTTGGAATATGTGGGCCTTGACAATTTCCGCGAGGTGATGGCGCGTGTCCGTGCCTTTGACGCGCAGGCGCGCGCGTAAGCGGCAGTCTTCCCGCCACGGCGGACTGGGGTCTTCGGACACCCGGGCCGCCTATGGTTTGTTGTTGCCGTTTTTGATCTTTTTCGCGCTTTTCGTGCTGTACCCGGTGGTCAAAAACCTGTATTACAGCTTCACCAGCTACAACCTGAGCGCCGCGCCGAAGTGGATCGGCCTGCGCAACTATGAGCGGCTGTTTTCAGACCGCGTGTTCCTGCGCGCGGTGCAAAACACCGCGGTGTTCGCCGCGCTGAGCGTCGCCGGGCTGGTCGCGGGCGGGCTGGCGACCGCGGTCGCGCTTGGCCGCCCGGGCAGGTGGGCGCGCGGCGTGCGGATGCTGTGCGTTTACCCGTACGCCACGTCGATGACGGCGGTGTCGATGATCTGGCTTTTGCTGTTCGATCCGCTGAACGGGTATTTGAACAAGATCCTGCTGCTCCTGGGCGGCGCGCCGCAGCCGTGGCTGTTTTCGGAAACGCAGGCGCTTCTTTGCCTGATCTTTGTCAACGTATGGAAAAACCTTGGCTATTGCATGCTGGTGCTGATGGCCGGACTGTCGAACATCGATCCCGCGCTGTACGAAGCTGCCCGCGTCGACGGCGCGAACGGCTGGCAACAACTGCGCCGCGTCACGCTGCCCGCGCTGTCGCCGGTGCTGCTGTTCGTGCTGGTCACGTGCACGATCGAGTCGTTCAAGACATTCGAGCAGGTGCAGATCATGACGCGCGGCGACCCGCTGTACGCGACGACGACGATCGTCCACCAGATATATCTGCGCGGGTTCGGTGAATACAAGATGGGCTACGCGGCCGCGATGTCCGCGGTGCTGCTGTGCATCTTGCTTGTTGTGACGGCCGCGCAGTTCCGGCTGTCGCCGCGGGAGGTGGGCGAGTGAGGCGCGCGGAGGGGCGGACGTTCGCCGCCGCGCGGCTGCTGGTCGTGCTGTTGCTGGTGGCGCTGATGGGCTTCCCGCTGCTGATGACGCTTTCCGTGTCGCTGCAGACGATGCCCGAGGTGTACGCGTCTTCGCCGGTGCTCTGGCCGAAAAACCCCGCGTGGGGTAACTACGCCCGCGCGATGCGAAACGGTGACTGGGGCCGTTACCTGTTCAACAGCGCGTACGTAACCGTGCTGACGGTCGTCATCAGCCTCGTCATCAACGGCGCGGCGGGCTATGTGTTCGCGCGCCTCCCGTTCAGGGGCAGAAAGCCGCTGTTCGCGCTGATCCTGGTCGGCATGATGATCCCGCCGCAGGTGACGATGGTGCCGGTGTTCACGATGCTGCGCGGCGTGCCGCTGGCGGGCGGCAACGACGTCCTCGGGCGGGGCGGACTCGGCCTTTTGAATACCTACGCCGGGCTGATCGCGCCGTATGTCGCGGGTTCGTTCGGCGTGTTCCTGTGCCGTCAGTATTACGTCACGTTTCCGACCGCGCTCGACGACGCGGCGCGAATGGACGGCGCGGGCAGACTGCGCGCGCTGGTTTCGGTCTATTTGCCGCTGAGCGGGCCCGTGTTCGCGTCGCTTGGCGTCCTGAAATTTACCGGCACATGGAACGAATATACGTGGCCGCTGATCATGACGCATTCGGACAGCATGAAAACCGTGCAGCTCGCGCTGACGATGTTCCGCGACGAGGCCGAGATCCGTTGGAACGAACTGATGGCCGCGACGCTCGTCGCGAGCGCGGCGATCTACGTGGTGTTTTTGTGCACGCAGAAGTATTTCGTGTCCGGGCTGCTGGCGGGAAGCGTGAAGGGGTAACGGAGCATTGTCCCCGCATCAATCATTGCATTGTCCCCGCGTCAATCAGGGCATGTTCATGAAAAGAACTGAGCGTTACAGAGGACAGCTTCAAGGAAGTCGAGCCGGAGGGAGCACATATAGCGTTTGATAGGGGTAGTTTCAGAGGAGGGATGGGCCTTGAGAAGGTTGGCGGTAATACGGCGC
>JAVBOQ010000175.1:0-7274 GCA_031550455.1 Eubacteriales bacterium | reverse complement strand
GGGCACAAAATAGACGCCGCCGTTGTCCTGAACCGAGCGCGCGATCGCTTCGGAATCTGATGCGCGCTCGATCAGGCGCATCTCGTCCCGCAGCCACTGAACCGCCGCGCCGCCGATGAACACGCTGCCCTCCAGCGCGTAGGTCGTCTTTCCGCCGATGCGCCAGCCGACCGTCGAAATCAGCCCGTGCCGCGAAGCGACAGGCGCGTCCCCGGTGTTCATCAAAAGGAAACACCCGGTGCCGTAGGTGTTCTTGACATCGCCCGGGTGCAGGCACGCCTGCCCGAAAAGCGCCGCGTGCTGGTCGCCGGCAATCGCGGCGACCGGAATGTGACGGCCCAGGATCTCCGGCGACAGATCGCCGACGATTTCCGCGCTTTCGATGACCTTGGGCAGCACCGCGCGCGGGATATCGAGCGCCCGCAGCATCGTGTCGTCCCACGCAAGCGAACGGATGTCCAGCAGCATCGTCCGGCTCGCGTTCGTCGCGTCGGTCACATGCGGCCGTCCCTCGACCAGGTTCCAGCAAAGCCAACTGTCGACCGTGCCGAAGCATAGCTCCCCGCGCTCCGCGCGGGCCCGCACGCCGGGCAGCGCCAGCAGCCAGGCCAGCTTCGTGCCGGAAAAATACGCGTCGGGCACAAGCCCGGTGACCTGCCGGATATGGTCGCCAAGCCCGTCGCGCGTCAGCCGCTCGACGATCGGCGCGGTTCGCCGGCACTGCCATACAATCGCGTGATGCACCGGCTCGCCCGTTTTCCGGTCCCACAGCACGGTCGTCTCGCGCTGGTTCGTGATGCCGATCGCGGCAATCTGTTCCGGCTCAACGCCGGCCAGCGCGACCGCGCGGCGCAGCGCCTCGACCTGCGTCGAGAGGATCGCGCGCGGATCATGCTCAACCCAGCCGGGCTGCGGATAGATCTGCGGCAACTCGATCGCATGCATCGCGACGACCGCGCCGTCCCGCGTGAACACGATTGCGCGCGAACTGGTCGTCCCCTGGTCCAAAGCGACGATATACTTTTGCATGGGGCGCTCCTTTAGGATGAAATGATGAAACGCGGGATTGCGGCGGGTACAGAAGAACGCCAGGGGCACTGCCCCTGGCGTTCCTCCCGCTTTCGCTAGTTAACCCTCAGACAAGTCAGCTTCCCGTCCTGCGTCGGGATAACAATCAGGTTTTGGAACGCCACGGGCGAACCGACCACCGCGCTCTCGAGGGGATAGCTGTCCAGCAGTACGCCGGTCCCGTCAAACAAATGCAATCCGTCGCCGTCGCCCTGCGCGATCCAGGCAGTTCCGTCCTCCGCGTACAGCGCGATCGGTGAAGACGCCGTCGCTGTATTCAGAACAGATACCCACTCGTTTTCGCCGGTTTCTTTGTTGAGCGCGTACATCGTCGAGCCAAAGTCCGCGTTGGCAACGGTGAACACCACGCACTGCTCAATGCCGTTTTCGCCGACGAGCGGCGCGCCAAGCGCGTTGCCCGCGACCGGGATGTCCCAGATCACCGCGCCTGTGGCCGCGTCCAGCCGCATCATGTGCGCGCTGCCGCCCGCGTCCGCCTCGGTCGCGACGTACAGCGCTAAGTTGCCGTCCGCGCCGGCTTCGAGCGCGATGCCGCCGGTCACCGCGGCGCCTAGGCTCACCGCCCAATTTGCCGTCATCGTGTTCAGGTTCACGGACTGCAAAATGCCGCCGCGGCTGACATAGAACACATTTTCACCGTACGCCGCGGGCGACGCGACGACCGCCGCGTCTTCATCCCCGGCCGTCGCCCAGTAGATCTCGGGCGGCGTCGGCGAAAGCTTGAGCTCCCTGGTATCGGGATTGATGTTGGTGTTCATCTTGAAGGTAAAGAGCGCGCCGTTTCCGCTGACCGCAATCATCATGTCGGACGCGTTGTCGATCAGCGGCGCGGTCAGCGTCGCCAACTCGGCAGAAGGCACGCCTTCCCTTTGCGCCGTCAGAATGCCTTCCGACTCCTGCGTGATCATGTTGTACACTTCGATGCCGACCTGTTTGGGGTCGTTCTCGGCGTACGGATCACCGGACGCGACCGCGATGACCGGATACCCGTGCGGATACACCGCCGCCGCGCCAAGCATCGGCGTCAGCGGATCCGTGGCGATCGGCGAACGCGTCTGCTCGCCGTCGTCCAGGTCGAAGCAATAGATATACCCGTCACTCGCCGGGAAAATGACCTCTTTCAGCTCCGCCTTTGTGTTCTTTTCCGAAACAATCGGCATCATTTCGCGAATTTGCTTATGCCATTGCACGATCAGCGGCTGTGCCGGCCATTCGGTATTCTCGCTCCGCATGACGCCGGCCTCGACCGTCCAGACGCTTTCCAGCTTGTTTTCAACCGGCGCGACTACGCCAAACGCGGCGTTCATGCGCATGTTGCTGCCCCGGAACGCCTGCACGCCCTGCATCGGTTTTTGAACCGTTCCCAGATACGCGTTCTGATCGCCCAGGTTAATGGGGACTTCCCGCTGGAATGTCTCCACCTTCTCGCGGTTGGCGGTGATCGTGCCGGTCACCGTTACGGGCGCAACGCCGGACGATGTCGCGACAATCTCCGTGCCCTCGGAAGGAAGGCCCGATTCCGTCCCGCTGACCGTCTGCGCCTCTTCCGGCGCGCCGACGCGGACAAGAATCAAGGGACTCTTGGCCTCGTTCCAACCGGCCTCATTGCCGGGATAAACCTCGACGATGCCGTCGTACGGCCCGTTGAAGTAGACCGTCATGTTCCAGACGCGGTTGTAACCCGAAAGGATCGAGCTCTCCTCCGTGCCCTCGATCAGGATGCCTCCGTTGTTGTCGACAATCCGGACCTTTGTCGTCAACGCGGTCGCGGTGATGTGGAACGTGATGGGCGCGGCGACGTCCGGCTGCTCCTGCGGTTCCGCGAGCACCTCGATGATCACGGCGTCTGACGCCAGCGGAAGCGGCTCGGGTGTCGGGCTCGGCGACGGCGACGGCGACGGGCTCGGCGACGGCGACGGCGTCGGGCCGTTGATGAGCACGTTGAACCATTCGACGGCAGGCTGCACGACCGTATCCTTGTTCATCCACACATAGGTCGCGCCGGCAAGCAGCACGAGAACGACCACGCCGATGATGATCCAGTGCAGCGCGTGGGACTTGCGCGGCTGCTCATAGGCGTCGTCGGTGTATTCCTGGCTGTTAAACACCGGGTTTTCATAGTCCGGCGCTTCGTCCTCCGGCCTGCGCTTTTTCGGCGGAGGCTGCGTCCGATCCGGATCGGGCCTCCCGTACCGGTTCCGGTTCTCGTCGGTGTCCGGCTGCGGCGCGGAAAAAGCGCCCTCGTCGCCGTACTCCGCCTGCTGAAGCCGGGCGGCCTGCGAACGCCTGCGCCTTGGCGTTTCGTCCGGGAATTGCTGCTCAAGCTGCTGATCCTCCTCGGGATCCATGCGACGACGTTGTACGCGCGTCACACGTCCATCGTCTCGGTTCATGCGCTCACACTCCAATTCTTCCAATACATAGGTTCATTATACTAAAAAAGACGTTTCTTCACAAGCATAAAATCCATGGGCGCACAATGTTTCCAATATCTGCGCATAGAATGTGGCAAACCACCTGAGGAGGGCTCGATATGCCAGACGCATCGCCATTTGATTTGATCCGGAAAGCATCCAGAACCAACGCCTCTTCGGACCGCTGGGCGGCGCTTGCGTCCAGCGCGTCGGAACGCCATCCGGTCACGCAGGCGCCCGCGGCGGAGGCGCAGCAGGACGCGCCGCAGATCCCGCAGGTTCCCTTCGCGCCGCCGCAGGCGCGTCACCCGCACCTGGACGAAATCGCCCAGCGCCACCTGCAGGCCGTGCGGAACGCGATGCCGCCGCAGGAATGGACGATGCGGCCTGCCCAACCGCGGCCCGAACCGCCGCCCGCGCAGCCGGACGCCGCCAAATCGGATCCGCTGGTCGGCCCGCAGGGAACTGACTGATAGGGACAGCACCCAACGAAAACGCCGCCCGTCCCACCGGTCAAAACCGGCGGCGCGGGCGGCGCGCTTCATCGCGTCAGCGGGTCGCGTAGATCAGTTGGACGGTCGCCTCGACCGTCAGGTCGCCGGTCATCACCGTGCTGCCAAGCTCCGCTTGCCGCGTGTTCATGCCGCTATCCAGCGCGGCGTACATCACCGGGTGGTAATACGACGACTGCTCGACGATTTCGGTGACGCTGCCAAGCCAGACACCAGCCGCGATCGAGAGCGCGTCCGCCTTCGCCATCGCGTTCTGCACAGCCTGCGCAAGCGCCTGCAGGTACGCGTCCTCCTCCTTCGAGGACGAATAGGTGATGCCGTTCGCCACATTCGCGCCGCCGTTCAGCGCGGCGTCGAGCACCTCGCCGACCTTTGTGATGTCGGAAACGGTGACCGACAGCATGTGCGTGACCTGATACCCGGTCAGCGTGGGCTTTCCGTCGTTGTAGTCGTACACGGGCGATGTGTTCAGGCTTGTCGTGGCGATATCCTCTTCGGCGACGCCGGCGGCCTGAATGGCCTGAAGAATCGCGGCGGACGCCTCGGCGGCCATCTTCTGCGCCGTCGCGGAGACGGCGTCTTCACACGTGTACCCAAGGCTCAGCGTCGCCCGATCCGGCTCGATGGTTATTTTCGCGCTGCCGTTGACTTTCAGCGTGCCTTCGGCCAGCGCGATCGCGGGCGCGACCGCCAGACACAGCACGAGCAGGATGATCAGAATCTTTTTCATTCGCGTCTCCCTTTCTTACTTGCGGTTTTTCCGCCTGATGGTGAGGATCAAAAGCGCCAGCCCGGCGATGAACGCGGCCGCCAGAATGTACGGCGCGGCCATCACCAGAAACACCAGCATGTCGGACACAAACGCGCCGGCCGCGCGAACCGACGCGCCCACGGCTTCGCTCAAGCGCTCCCACAGCGTGACCGGCACCTTGGTTTCACCCGCCGCGACCTCGGTCAGCGTTACGTACACGACCGCGCTGTTCGCGCGCGAATCCCAGTTGTTCATGGTTCCGGTCAGCGACTCGATCTCGTGCTGCACCTCGGCGAGCTTGCCTTCGATGGCAATGATGTCCGCCATGTTCTGCGCCTGCCCGAGCAGCTCGTTTAGCCGTGCGCGCTGCGTCTCGAACATCGTCAGCCGGCCCTGTGTGTCGTAATACGAGTCCGAAATGTCCAGCACGGTCGATTCGCTGCCGATGAGCCTTCCGAGCGAACTGACGCCGCGCACGAACGACTCGAGCATATCCATCGGCACACGCACGGTCAGCGTGGCGTACCGGCCGTTCTGCTTGCCGGGTTTCGGCGGCTCGCCGTATACCGACCGGTACTCCGACCAGCCGTTGCTTTCCCCGAGAATGCGGTCGATCTGCTGTATGTCCTGATCGTATCGCTCGCTTTGCAGCGTGATCGTCACCGTGTGCAGCACGACCGGCCGCTTGTCGGGCAGGACGATCTGGTCGGACAGCGCGGTGTCTTCCATTCTTTGTTTGGGCGCGGGCGCGGATTCGTTGTTCTGGGAAAAATGCGTCTCGCCCGTCAGGATGCCCTGCTGCGCGTTGCCGCCGCCCGTCTGGCCCGCCGTAAGCGCGGTATGCGTGTCCGGCGCGGACGGCGGCAACAGCATCCCGCCGCGCATCAGCACCGTGCCCAGAACCAGCACCACGGCCGCGGCCGCGGTCATCGCGAACGTCTGCCAGCGCGAAGCGCGCGACTTGCGCGGCGCCGCGCCTTCGGCCTGCAGCATCGCGCGCCAGCCGTCGCCGAACGCGGCGGGCACGATCAGATCGTCGTCCAGCGCGGCAAGCTCCGCCAGCATCGCTTCATGCACGGTCAGCTTCTCCGCGCAATTGTCGCACGAGGCCGCGTGATCCAGCATCGCCTCTTCGGTGTCAGGGTTCAGTTCGCCGTCCGGGTATGAGGAGAGGATCGACTTAAATTCGTCGCAATTCATGTGTCGTACCTCCTCTCATTCCCATAGACGCGGGATTCACCGAATAGTTCCGCGTTCTGGCAAAGAATGGATCGCATACGCTCCCTCGCACGGTTGATTCTGGATTTGACGGTACCCAACGGGGTATCGAGAATTTGGGCGACTTCTTCATAGGAAAAGCCCTGCACGTCGCGCAGCACAAGCGCCGCGCGCATATCGGGCTGCAGCGCGGCGATGCCGTCTGTCAGCGCGCGCCGACGGGCGTTTGACTCGGCGTACCGTTCCGGATCGCCGGTATCGTCAGGGGGCATATAGCCGTCGTCCGCAAGCGCGTCCAGCGAAACGGAAGGGCGCGATTTCCGTTTGCGCATCAAATCGAGGCACGTGTTTGTCGCGATCCGGTAGACCCAGGTGGAAAAAGAAGCCTGGCCGCGATACGAGCCAAGCGCGCGCCAGATGCGCAGCATTGCCTCCTGCGCGCAGTCCATCGCGTCCTCCCGGTTCCCCGAAATACGCAAACAAAGCGCGTAGATGCGCTTCTCATGCGGCGTGATCAGCCCGTCGAACGCCGCCGCGTCGCCGTTTTGCGCACGGCGCAACAGCAAGGCATCCTGTTGCATGCGTCCACCCCCTGTGTACAGAACGGCCGTGCGCGTTGGTTTGTTGCAACAGAACCGGAAGATTTGCTTATTCAGCCCTAACCGGTTCGCTGTCGACGACGAAATCGCACAACCGTTCGATTTGAAACGCGTCAAAGTACAGGTCTTCCAAGGGGATCCATTCGTGTTCAAAGCGGCGCAAACCGGCCTCGCCCTCGCGGCGGAGCAGCCGCGCCCGGCGCTCGCCAAGGCTCGCGCGGACAAACACCTTCAGGTCATACCGGTCCGCAAGATCCGGATGCAGACAATACGCGCCTTCGACAACGCGAACCCGCGCGGGCTTCGCCGCGACCGGCGGCAGCAACCGCCGTGTCCTGCAGTCATACGGCCGGTAAACGAACGCCGATTTTTACCGAGACCGGTGATTTTACTTTGTCGTTGACGGGGTTGAAACCCGGTACCACTTATTATGCGCGGCCGTATGCGCGGTATGCCAATGATACAGTCTATGGGTCGGTTGCGGGGTTTGAAACGTGGTCTGCTCCTTCGCTTTCGGCGGCTTATATTGCCGGGTGGGGCATCCAATCGGTTAAGGTACGTGCCGAGATGACGGCTTTTGGCAATCCGACTTGTACCGAACGCGGCTTTTTGTGTTCATCTTCTCCCAATTTTGAAGACTTGCATACGGTTCGAAACCTGGTAATGGTCAGTTCGTCGGCCGAGGCGGTGT
>JAVBOQ010000031.1:0-3343 GCA_031550455.1 Eubacteriales bacterium | reverse complement strand
ACGCCTCCTCCACGGGCTGAATCACGTCCTCGAACGAGTGCTTGGCGTCAAAGCGCATGTCGTCGATGATGTCGTCCATGATCTGTCGCAGGCAGCCGCAGGAATGCAGGATCGCGTATTTCCCGAGATCATGCGCCGTCTCGGTCAGCTGCCGATACCAGGGAAACACGTATGTCCGCAGCATCTCGGGCGAAAGCGTCGTCTGCGTCTTGTGGCCCCAGTCGTCGCTGGCGATCAGCGCGCCCACCTTGGGATGATTCGCCGCGCGCCTGTAATAGCGTACCAGCGTCCGCCCTACTTTGTCAAACACCGCGCGGACCAAATCGGGCTGTTCAAAGAAAAAGACACACATGTTGTCAAAACCCAGAAGCTGCGTCACGTTCTCGAGCACGCCGCCGTAGCTGAAAATGTTCGCCTTCATGCCGTCCGGCAAATGGCGGAGCACCGCCTGGAAATAACGGTCGTCGCAGGTGTCCGGGTCGGGCCACGGATAGGCCTCGAAGCTCTCCCAGTCCGTGATGGAGTATCCCTCGTTCATCGAGACGCCGCCCGCCGCGGCCTTGCGCGGCCCCGACGGAAAGCGCAGGGCGGAGCAGTATTCGTTGACGAAATCATAGCCCAACCGTTCCCAGCCGCGCACCTTCCAGGCCGCGTGCGCGTCCGTGTCGGCCCGGTCGGGCGCGGGCCCCGCGACCGCCTCATAAAAACAGTCCGCGTGGAACAGCTCAAACAGCGTCGGACGCGAGGGCCGCGCGCGCCGCAGCACCGCCTCAAAGTTTTGATAGTCCCCCTGTCTCACCTTGGTTCACCGCCTTTGACCAGAATTTCGACGCTCCGCTTATCCCTTGACCGCGCCCATCGTCATGCCCACGATGAAGTACCGCTGCAGGAACGGATAGAGCGCCAGAATGGGTACGAGCGCGACGATGACCTTCGCGGAGTTCAGCGTCAGGTCCGAAATCTTCGACGCCTCGATCAGTTGCTCCGCCGTCATCGTCTGCGGGTCGAGCAGCGCGGAGATCTGGTAAATGTATGTCTGCAACGGCCAGCCGGCCGGATTGTTCATGTAAAGAAGGCCGTCAAAGTACGCGTTCCAATGGCCTACGAAGCAAAACAGCAGGACGCACGCCAGCGAGGGCAGCGACACGGGGACATACACGCGAAACAGTACGACCCAAGGGTTCGCGCCGTCGACAATGGCCGCTTCGTTCATGTCAAACGGAACGTTGCGGAAAAAACCGAGCATCAGAATCATGTAGTAGATCGGCAGCGCGCCCGGCAGCACCAAGGCCAGCAGCGAGTCAAACAGCTTGTAGTTCCGGATCACCATGTAGGCTGGAATCAGGCCGCCGGAAAACAGCATGTTGGCGATCAGAAACCACAGATAAGGCCTCTGAAACTTGAAATGCCCTCTGGGCAGGCTGAGCGGATACGAAGTAATCACAAGCAGCAGCATGTTGACCGCGCAACCGAGCGCGGTTCTTTCCACGGAGACCAGGAACGACGCGAAAAACTGCCTGTCGGAGAGCATCTTCCGGTAGGCTTCGACGTTGACGCCCAGCGGGACGATCCAGGTCTTCCCGGCCGATACGTACGCCTTGTTGGAAAAGGAAACGATCAGCGTATACCACAGCGGGTAGAGGCAGACCAGCGCCGACAGCGTCAGGAGGACTGCGATAACGCACCGCGCGAACGAAAACTTTCCGGCCATCGCGCCGCCTCCTTAAAAAATCCGGTAGTCGGCGAACCTGTCCGCCAGAAAGTAGGCGAGACTCATCAGCGCCATGCAGATCACCGACTTGAACAGGCCCACCGCGGACCCGACGCCGTAGTTGAAGCTGATAAGGCCCATGCGGTATACGTATGTGTCGATGATGTCGCCCGTCGAGTATACGCTGGGGCTGTACATGTTAAAGATCTGGTCAAAGCCCGCGTTGAGCACGTTGCCGAGGTTCAGCGTGGCCATCAGGACGATGACCGGCAGGATGCCGGGCAGCGTGATGTGCACGGCCTGCCGGAACCTCGACGCGCCGTCGATCGCGGCCGCTTCGTACAATCCCGGATCGATGTCCGTGATCGCGGCCAGATACACGACCGCGGCGAAGCCGAACTCCTTGACCACGTCGGTGACGATCATCACGACCGGAAAAATGCCCGGTGCGCCAAGGAACAGAACGGGATCCTGCCGCCCGAGCGCGGCCAGGATCTTGTTGACAAAGCCGTCCGCCGTCAGCATCGACCGCATCACCGTCGCGAAGATGACCCAGGAGATAAAATGCGGCAGGTATACCGCCGTTTGGATGCCGCGCTTGAGCCTCTTGCCGCGCAGTTCGTTCAGCAGCAGCGCGAACAGGATCGCGGCCATGCTTGTCATCACGATTTTGCCGACCGCCATGAACAGCGTGTTGCGGATGATCTCAAAGCTGTCCGGCATGCCGAAGAAGATCTCAAAATTTTCAAAGCCCACCCAGGGCGACCCAAACCATCCCCGCTTCGGGATGAAATCCTGAAACGAAAGCAGGATGCCGAGCCATGTGACGGTATTGAACAACAGGACGATCGCAACGCCCGGGATCACCATCAGATGGTAGTGGATCTGATCCTTGCGGTGCATGGCGTTCCCCTCCTGTCGCGCCGGAAAGAGGGGCCGCCGGTGAGCGTCCCCTCTTTCCGCCGTTATCCTCAGTTCGCGGCGTCCACCGCGGCCTGCACCTCGTCGGTGATTTCCTGGCCGCCCTGCGCCAGGTACTGCGCGACAAAGTCATTGAAGTAATCCGGAATGCTCTTGCCGCCGGTATCGCCCATAATCATCTTGGTGTACGCGTCGAGCTCCAGCTTGGCGAGGAACGTACCGTATTTTTCCATGCCCCGCGTCGTGCCGGAATAGTCGGAGCGGATGAACTGCACGTTCGCGTTGTACATCGACATCATGCCGACGGTGTAGCCCATCGAGTTGGACCAGTCGGCCATCACGTCATACGGGTTCGGCGCGTCCGCCACCCTTTTCGCGGCCTCGGCGATCATCACGTTGTATTCCTTCTGCGAAATGTCGGGCGTCAGCGAGACGACCTCGTCCAGGGTGATCTCGCCCTTCGCGTAGCGATAGGGAAGCACCGAGCAGTCGAAGATCGCGTTCGCGGACAGCGGGAAGATCGTCATCGGCGTATACGTGTTGTTGATGACCGCGGCTTCTTCCATCTCTTCCTTGTAGCCGGGCTGCGCCATCGCGCCGTAGATGTCGTTCAGGGCGTAAATGAAGATTTCCGGGTTCTTGCATTCCGCGCTGACGACGCCGATGTTGCCGCTGGCCGGGTTCGGTGAGCCGCCGATGTAGTTGCCGCCG
>JAVBOQ010000192.1:0-10616 GCA_031550455.1 Eubacteriales bacterium | reverse complement strand
AAGCGCCGGACGACGGCCTAAAGCAGGCCGCCGCCTGGCTGCTCGAATGCCCGGACACCCGCGAGGGCGCGCGTCGTGTGCTGGACGCGCTCGACGCGCCGCGGGGCGCCGGGCGGCTGTCGCGGCGCGACGCGCGGGCGCTGTACGCGCAGCGGACGATGAGCGTGTCCCGGCTGGAAGCGTACGCCAACTGTCCGTTCCGGCATTTCATCGCCCACGGCCTGCGCCCGGCGGAGCGGCGCGACTTCACCGTGCGCCGCGACGACACGGGCACGTTCTACCACCGCGCGATGGACCGGTTCACCAGGGCGGCCGCGCTGCATCCGGCGTGGCCGGAGGTTTCGCGCGCGGAAAACGACGCGCTGATGGATCAGGCGCTCGCGCCGCTTGTCGCGGAATGGGAAAGCGGCCCGATCGGCGACAACGCGATGCGGCGCGCCGGCGGCGACGCGTTTTGCCGCGTGGCGCGCCGTGCGGCGTGGACATACGCGGGCCAGATGCGCCGCGGCGGCTTCCGCACCGGCATGACCGAGGCGCGGTTCGGCGTGGGCGAAGCGCTCCCGCCGATCGCGCTGACGCTGCCGGACGGCGGCAAACGCCTCGTCGAAGGCCGGATCGACCGGATCGATTTTCTAAATGATGATCAGCAGCGCTGGCTGCGCGTCGTCGACTACAAGTCCGGCGGAACGAAACTGGAGCCGTCCAGGCTGTACGGCGGGCTGCAGTTGCAACTGATGCTGTACCTTGCGGCCGCGCTGTCCGGTCTGCCGGGCGTGCAGGCTGCCGGCGCGTTCTCTTCAAGGCTGGACGATCCGCTGATTCCGACCGACAGCCGGGACGTCGCGCTGATCGAGCGGGAGCTGGCAAAGCTGCTTGGCCTCCGCGGCGTCATGCTGTCGGACGTGCGCATCGTCTCCGCGATGGAGGACGGCGACGGCATGCTGAAGAAGGACGGGACGGTCAAAGGGCGCGCGGACGCGTACGCGGCGGAGGATCTCGCGGCGCTGATGCGCCACGCGCTGGCGCTGGCCGAACGGTTCGCGGGCGAAATCGACGCGGGCGAGATTGAGGCGAAGCCCGCAAAGCTGAACAAATGGATCGCCTGTCAGGCGTGCGATTACCGCGGCGTGTGCGGGTTTGACCCCGCCGTGGACGGCGCGCGGGCGCGGCGGCTGGAGAAGATGACGAAGGCGGAACTGGTGGAGCGGGTGCGGTAGGGAGGGACGCTGGGACTCCGTCCCAGGCCCTGCCAAAGGGGCTAAGCCCCTTTGGAAACCCTGTTTTTTCGCCTCACGACGGGTTGGCTTATAAGCATCAATCTCAAAAAAGGAAGGATTCCTAAAGGCCTTCGGCCCCTTCTACCCCTTCGGCTTCACCGCCGGCATATCGCACCGGTGCAGCACGCCCTTCGACAGCGCGATCAGGCAGCATCCGGCCAGCAGCTCCCAAACGGACAGCACCGCGAGCCCCGCCGCGATCCCGGCGTCGCCGCCGACCGCCTCGCCGAGCATCACCGCAGGAATCACGCCGGGCAGCATCGCCAGCACCACAAAGACATAATAGATCACGATCATCAGCCCGATGCCCAGGTTCACGTCCACGATGCGCATCGACAGATAGTTCACGCCCAGCAGCAAAAACGAATACAGCGTATACGCCACGACGCAGCCCGCGATGACGAACGCGTTCGCGCCGATGATCGCGCCGGAAACGCCGAAGATGAGCGCGCTTTCCAGCAGCGTTTTGACCATGACCTCCATGTTGCTCCAGACGATCTTGGCAAACGACGATTCCGGGACCATGTAGATATAGTGCGAGTAGGTCTCCCGCATGCCGCGCCCGGTCCCGATCAGCATGATCTGCGACCAGACAAGGATCATCAGCGGCACCAGCAGGTCGCGCGCCAGCACGGTCATCAGGATCCCGCCGGCAATGATCAGCGCGGACGGCAGCGTCAGAAAGCCGAAGCGGTTTTGGCGGAAGCTCTCGCGCATGTGCTTGCCAAACAGCGCGGACGCGCCGCGCCCGGAGACGCCGGTCTTCGCCACGCTGAACTTTTTCGCCGAGTCGGGCGCGACGTTGATGTTGCCTTCCGCCACGGTGCGCTTGCGCTCAAACGCGGTTTCCGTGGCGACCAGCGTGTCTTCATAATAATCGAGGTTCGCCAGCAGAATGTACGCGACCAAAGCGGCGCACAGCAGCAGGTTCGCGCCCATGTACAAAAGGCCCTCCGTCAGCGCGCCGGTCAGCAGCGCGGTGACACCCGCGGCCGTCCACCCCGCGACCGGGACGAGCGACAGAAACGGCGACCGGATCGCGGCCTCCATCCCGGCGAGAAGACCGTCCGCGCCCGCCGCCGCGAACAGCATGCGCCCGATCAGCGGCAGAAACAGCGCGCAGGCGGCGCATTTGGCCAGCAGCTTTCTTTTCGCGTTGCCGTTAGTTGCGCTGTAGATCAGCAGCGAGACCATCGACAAAACGACGGTGCTGATCGACACGCAAAGGAAGATCAGCAGCACGCCGCCAAAGCCAATGCCGAAATTGGCCAGCGAGTTGGTCTGAAAGAGAATGAAAAATCCGGCCAGAAACGATACTTTGGTCAGCCGGAGGATGCCGTACAGCAGGATGCGGTCGGGGTTGACCGGCGACACGAACAGCAGGTTGACGTCGCACATTTCGAAAATGACGTCGCCGTTGGACACACCCTTGACCACCGCGATCGCGATGAACAGCGTGACATACAGAAACACGACGCCGGTCAGCCAGAACATCGGCGCCTGGCCTCCCGCCGCCTGCCTGGTGAAGATGGAGAGAACCGCCACGCCGACGATGCCGGCCAGCGCGAGCGCGTAGAGGATCAGCTTGCCGGGTTTTCGCAAAAGCTCCTTCAACCCGTTGACCGCACTTCGCCGGATGATGTACCAAAGCGCCGTCATGCGGTTCCACCGCCTTCCGTGATCGAGAAAAAGACATCTTCGAGCGTTTTGCCCTGCGGCATTTCGCCCTTGCGGCACGCGGCGGCGATTTTGCCGTTCATCATAATATAGGTGGCGTCCCAGTTCTCCTCGACGCTGTCGATCATGTGCGTGCTGACCAGCAGCGCGCAGCCTGCGTTCCTGAGGTCGCGCAGCGCGGCTTTGATCTCCCGGATCCCGTGCGGATCCAGCCCGACCAGCGGTTCGTCCAGGACGACGGCCTTCGGCCGCGGCAGCAGCGCGCAGCAGACGCTGACCTTTTGTTGCATGCCCTTGCTCAGCTCTTTGCCGAGCTTCAGGCGCTTGTCGTCCAGCTCGAATCGCTTGAGCAGCGCGTCCGCGTACGGCTGCCAGCCGTCGAGGCGATACGCCCGGGCGATGAACTCCAGGTGCTCGTCCACGGTCAGCATCGGATACAGCGCCGGGAATTCCGGCACATAGCCGAGCAGCCGCTTCGCCTCCACGGTGTGGTTTTCATGCCCGCCGACGGTGATCGCGCCGTCAAAGCGCAAAAGCCCGCAGACGCATTTGATCAGCGTCGATTTCCCCGCGCCGTTCGGGCCGAGCAGCACGGTCATTTCGCCCGCCTTCGCCTCGAGCGACACGTCGTCGTTGGCCAGCAGTTTCCCGTACCGTTTTGCCACGTGCTTCACGTCGATCACAACACTACCTCCCAGCGCGCGGATTGTTTCCGCTGGCAACATTATAGCATGCCGTAAGGATTCGCGGCATGAGAATTTCATGTGAAAGCAGGGCGCGGCAAAGCGCCGGAAAATGAAAAGCCCCGCCCGGAAGGGCGGGGAGACAGGTGTGGACGGGAAAGTTGGAGGGAGGCCGGGCCAGTCCCAGACCCTGCCTTAAGCGGAGGGCCCTTGGCTCGCCTACACCTTCGCCTCTCCGGGGAACGGCAGGATCTTTCCGTCGTGGTCGCCAAGCATCTCGCGCAGCGCGGGCAGCGCGCGCAGGGCCGCCGCGCGGCCCGCGTCCCACAGGAGGCGGACGGTTTTGGGATCGAGCACGCCCTGGTCTGGCGCGTAGCCGGTGACGGTGATACAGATGTCGCAGGGCGGCGGAGGCATCGCGACCATCGCGCAGGCGCAGATTGCCTGCGCGGCTGGATGCGTTTCATGGGCGGCGCAGCCCGCGTCCAGCACGCGGACGACCAGAACGCGCTCCGCGCCCATCGTACGGAGGATCGTCGGCAGCGTGCCGCGCAGCATGCCGCCGCCGAGCAGACGCCGCCCGCGCCAGCGCACCGGCGGCAGCGCGCCGGGTGTCGCCATTGCCGCGCGCACCGCGCCCGCGACGAGGGACTGGCGGCTCCATGGCCTCGGGTCGGGCCGGACAGGCAGCATCGACGCGAGCACCTGCACCGCGCCGGTTTCCAGATCCACTGTCGGCATCGCGACCGGCGGCGTGTCGCGCAGCAGCGACTCGCCAAATGTGTCGCGCAGCAGCCGGTGCAGCCGCCGCTCCCGCAGAAAGCCTGAATAGCAAAGCGCCTTTTGAAAGTTAAGAACCGCCTGTTCGCTCAGGGTTCCTGTGGCCGCGAGCGCCGCGACGAGCGCGCCCGCGCCGCAGCCCGCGTAATACGACGGAAGGATGCCCAGTTCCGAAAGCGCCGCCAGCGCGCCGGCCTGCGCGGCGCACCGCGCCCCGCCGCCCTCCAGCGCGACACCCAACCGTAGCGCCATGCGACCCCTCCTTCAGAAATGTTGTGCGGGAAGACCGCCGGGACTTCGTCCCGGGCCCTGCCTGCCGCCGCCCGCACCATCGTATGCGCGAGGCGGTTTATTGTTGACGCGAATGCGCCCGCAAAAAAACAGGAAATGAAAATCATTTTGTCGGCGGGAAGGCGCACGGGGTCTGTTTCGTTTCATTTCTGTATGCTATAATGAGATTCAGCCATATCGAGAGGAGAAACGATGTGTCCAATCCGGCCCCTGAGCGCGCGCGCAGACGTCCGCCTGTAAAACCGGGCAAACCGGCAAGGCGCGGCACGCCGATCCGCAACACGGCGCTGCTGGTCATCCTGGCCGTGGCGCTGGCGGCGCTCGTCATCGTGATGCCGAAGCAACCCGTGCAGAATGTCGCGACCGTGCTCGCGCCGGGCGGCGCGGCGGCCGGCGGCGAAGGCGCGGGCGTCGCGCTGACGCTTCGCTTCAGCGAAGTGATGGCGTCCAACGGCAGCGCGTACCCGGACGACAAGGGAGAGTACCCGGACTGGGTGGAAATAGAGAACACCGGCGACGAACCGTTGAGCCTGGAGGGCGTCGGCCTGTCCGACCGCGAGGATCGGATCCTGTTCCTGTTCCCGGCGATGGAAATCGCGCCGAAGAGTTATGTCGTTGTGTTTTGCGACGATACGAACGCCGCGGACGCGGGCCGCGCGCTGCACGCCCGGTTCAAAATCTCCGCGCTGGGCGAGACGCTGTACCTGTTCGACCGCAATTCGCAGGTGATCGAGTCGCTTACCGTGCCGCCGCTGCCTTCGGACACCGTGTACGCGCGCGTCGGCAACAACTGGGTACAGACCGAGCAGTTCACGCCGGGTTTCCCGAACGATGAGGACGGCTACAACGAATTCCGGTCGCGCGCGCTGGTGTCGTCGAGCGGGCTGGTATTAAACGAACTGGTCGCGTCCAACGTGACGACACTCAAGGACGAGGACGGCGAGTACCCGGACTGGATCGAGATTTACAACGGCGGGCCGCTGCCGATCGACCTGTCGAATTACGCGCTCAGCGACGATGTTTCAAGGCCCGTCAAATGGATCTTCCCGAAATATACGATTCAGCCGGGCGAGTACTTCGTCGTGTTCGCCTCCGGCAAGAACAGGCCGGGCGGCGAGGACGCGCGGCCGCACACGAATTTCAGCCTGCGCGCCGAAGGCGAGACGGTGATCCTGTCCGACAGGCTCGGGCAGCCGGTCGACAGGGTGACCTACGAGCTGCTGGACAAGGACGTTTCCTGGGGCCGCGTGCCCGGGCTGGAGCACACATGGCAGGAATACAAACAGCCGACGCCCGGCATGGCGAACGACCACAAGGGCGAAATCGAGATGGACGCGCGGATGCGCGCGCAGAACACGACCGGCGTGTTCATCTCGGAGGTGGTCACGTCGTCGACCGGCATTGAGACGGCGTACGGCAACACTTCGTACGACTGGATTGAGATCGTCAACCGCGGCGACGAGGCCGTCGACCTGACCGGCTGGGGCCTGTCCGACAGCGTCAACAACCCGCGCCAGTGGCGGTTTCCGCAGGTGAAACTGCCGCCGGGCGGGTACGTGCTGGTATTTGCCAGCGGGCTTTCCGCGTCGCCGACCGGTTCGAGCGCGCTGCACACCAATTTCCGGCTCAGCGCGCTGGGCGAAACGGTGGTGCTTGCGGAGCCGGGAGGCCGCATCGTCGACAAGCTGGTGGTGCCGCGGCTCGAAACCAACAACTCGTATGGGCGCGATTTCGACCGTGGAGGTCTTTTTTATTATGACACGGCGACGGCCGGCGCGGCCAACACGAGCGAGGGGTTCATCGGTTACGCGCCGACGCCGCAGATTGACTTAAAGGGCGGCATGTACAAGCGGCAGGCGGTCGTCTCTGTCGTCGCGCCGGCGGGCGTGACCGTCCGCTACACGCTGGACGGCTCCATACCGACCGAGGACATCGGTGAGGTGTACGAAGGGCCGCTGACGCTGACGAAAAAGACGACGTTCCGCGCGCGCGGGTTTGTCGACGGATACAAGCCGTCGCTGATCGCCACGGAGACGTATCTGGTCAACACCTACAGCACGCTGCCGGTGATCTGCCTGACGGTCGACCCGGTGGATCTGTGGCATTCGGACACGGGGATCTACGCGGACGGGGACAAGCAGGATTTTTCGGTCACGAAAATGCCCTACAAGGACACGACGTATAAGCTGATGAAAACGGACAGGCTGATGCGCGCGCGCGTCGGCAACTTTGAACTGTTCGAGGCGGACGGCACGCAGAAGCTGAACCAGACGATCGACGTGCAGCTCAACGGCGAGTACAGCCTCGACATGCCGCAAAAGAGCTTCCGCATCACCGCGCGGCCGAGGTACGGGGAGCCGACGCTGAAGTACCCGTTCTTTGCCGACCGGGATAACACCGAGTACCAATCCATCATTCTGCGCAACGGCGGCAACAGGGGCGGATGGGACCGCATCGCGGATTCTTTGATGGCCAGGATCGTCGACTGGACGGACACCGACGTGTGGTCGATGGCCTATGCGCCGTGCACGGTCTACCTCAACGGCGAGTACTGGGGCATCTATGATCTCCGGGAGCGGTTTAACAAGCATACGATCGCCCAGCGCGAGGGATGGACCGATCCGGAAAAAATCGATTTCCTGCGCGCCAGCAACAGCGGCAGCGGCGCGGCCCTTGCCGGCACCAACACGAATTACAAGCAGTTGATCAGCTATGTAAAATCGCACGACCTGAATGACCCCGAAGCGCTGAAGACCGTGACCGACTGGGTGGACATCGGCATCTTCTTCGACTGGCATATTTTTGAGATGTACTTTGCCAATACGGACGCGGGCAACCAGAAATTTTACAGGCAGCGCACGACAGGGGAGATATCCAAGTGGAAATGGGTGCTGTACGATTTGGACTACGGGCTGTTCCAGCGCAACAACAACGGCTGCCTTGTCTGGCTGGATCCCAAAGGCGCGGGCGACCAGAATTTCGACAATACGCTGATTCGAAAGCTGCTCGAAGTGCCCGAGATGCGCGACAGGTTCCTCCGGCGCTATGGCGAGCTGTTCCAGACTCTTTCGGACACGGAGCGGGTACTGGCGCTGATTGACCAGATGGTGGCGGAAATTGACCCGGAAATGGGGCTGCACTGCGACCGATGGGCGGGGCTGTACCGTGAGACGCAGAACATGGAAGCGTTTTTGAGAAAAGACGGCAACTCGATGTACAATTTTTGGAAAATCCGGATCAACCGGCTTAAAAACACCGTCTGCGGGCGACCGTACTTCGCCTGGACCGAAACCCGCGACTGGTTCAAGCTGACCGACACGCAGATGATCGAGTATTTCGGGCCTTGCCCGGCGGAGATCAAAGAGGACAAGTTCTAACGCGCGCTTTCCGCGCGCCAAGATAATTAAAGGAGGCTCTCCTGATGAACCCGACCGCCACGCCGAACCCGCTTTCCGTTTCCGATCTGGTCAAAAACAGCGTTTTGGACGCGTTCGCGTCGCAATTCGCGTCGCTGACGCCGCTGAAGATGGTCGTCGCGCTGCTGATGGGCTTCGCCGCGGGCGGCATCATCGCGCTGGTGTACCGGCGCGCGTTCCGGGGTGTCCTGTACTCGCCGTCGTTCTCCGTCACGCTGGTGATGCTGACGCTGATCACGACGCCGGTCGTCATGTGCATCAAGTCCAACATCGCGCTGTCGATGGGCATGGTCGGCGCGCTGTCGATCGTCCGGTTCC
The DNA here is from genome assembly GCA_031550455.1 of Eubacteriales bacterium. Lineage (GTDB taxonomy): Bacteria > Bacillota > Clostridia > Christensenellales > Aristaeellaceae > Avichristensenella. The sequence goes on along the minus strand of JAVBOQ010000192.1, from coordinate 2,174 downwards.
GCACGGCGGTCAAGGACCCGATGGACACCGCCTACATGTTCTGGGCGCTGACGATGGGCATCCTGCTCGGCGCGGAGCTGTACCTGATCGGGCTGGTCGTGGTGCTGGGCATCTCGGTGATCATCCTGCTGATGACGTTCGTCAAGCTGCCGAGCGCGACGAGCTATCTGCTGGTGCTGCACTACGAAGAGGCCGCGTCGCAGGCAATTCAGGGCGTGCTGTCGCGCGTGAAGTACCGGCGGCTGCGCTCCAAAACCGTGACGCAAAACGGCGCGGAGATGACCATTGAAATGCGGCTCAACGAGCGGCAGGATATCATCAGCCAGATGCTGGACATCGAAGGCGTGTTTGACGCGACGCTGGTCGCGTGCCAGAGCGAGGCCGGGGCCTGATGCCTGCCCTGATCCCTGTCCGCCCGATGATGCGGCACGAGCTCAAGCTGATGATCAACTACGGCGAGTATCTGCACCTGAGCCGTACGCTTGACCTCTGTATGCACCGCGACCCGGCGGGCGACGACAAAAACGAGTACGCGGTGCGCTCGCTGTATTTTGACACGGTGTTCGACGATTTCCTCGTCGAAAAAGTCGCGGGCGTCGGCGACCGTGTCAAATACCGTATCCGCATCTACAATTTTTCCGACGAGACGATCAAGCTGGAGCGCAAGTCGAAGGTGGGCGACCTGATCGCCAAGCAGAGCCTGACGATCCCGCGCGGGCTGGCCGACCAGATCATCGGTGGCGACGCGACCGGCCTGGAAACAACCGGCGAGCCGCTCCTGCGCGACGTTTTCCGCGAAATGAAAACGCGGCTGCTCCGGCCGGTCGTCATCGTCGACTATGTCCGCGAGGCGTACACGCACCCCGCCGAGGAAGTGCGGATCACGTTTGACAAAAAGCTGCGCAGCGGCATCTATAACCTCGACCTGTTCAACCGCTATGTGCCCACCGCGCCCGTGCTCGACCATGAGCTGATTGTACTCGAGGTTAAGTTCAACCGCGTACTGCCGGATCATATCCGCGCGCTGCTCTCCGGCGCGGTCGCGAAACGCATGGCGGTGTCGAAGTATGTGCTGTGCAGGCGGTTCGAGGAGTTGGAGTTTTAGGGGGCGGGGCGAAGGGGACGAGAGGGGGACGCCTTCTTTCTTTTCGGGGGAAAAGAAAGAAGCAAAGAAAAGCCTCTTTTGGGTGACGGACTTGGGCGAGGGGGATTATCTGCGCATGACCCCCAAAGTGGGGTTTCCAAAGGGACACCGTCCCTTTGGCGGGGATCCAAGGGACGGAGCCCCTTGGCCCCGTTCTTTTTGGGGATTATTGACAGGAAAGAAGCTTTTGATGTACACTGTTCACAAACGGTTAAGGGAGTGGACACAATATGAAGAAGCTTGTTTCGGCGATTCTGGCCGCCGTGTTGCTGCTGTCGCTCGCCGGGAGCGCGCTGGCCGACTGGACGGACACGCCGTGGGTCGGCGGGAAGGACTTAAGGCAGCACACGGACGCGCACCCGTCGCTGGGAAACCCGGCGAAGGATCATCCCGCGCCGCGGCTGATTCAGAAGGAGCCGGTCAAATTGCCGACGGTGTACCTGAAGAGACTAGAAGATGTTCTCTTGCTTTACGGCAACCCGGTGGTGCATGACATCAACGGCTGGTTTGACAAAAACGGGAATCCAACGGTTGAAACTGCCGTACTTGGCAGTTTGGGAGGACCGTGGCTCTTCTTCACGCTTCGCGGCATTTATTTCTATTCGTCGACGGGATTCTTACAGTATGATAGTAGTTGGTGGCCAACCCTTACCGATTACCTTGCTCAAATATATGTGGAAAGTGCTTTCGTGCAAATCTATCCGTGACCCCGAACGACCTTATGTGCTGAAAGAATCCCGCCCTGTGCACTGCCCGGGCGGGTTCTTTTATGTCCCTTTCAATATGGAAAAACTATCGGAAAACAGTATCTTGCGGCGAGGGACAGAGCAAATGATGCCCGGGTGCGCCCGCCGTTGTTCCGTTTCTTTCGGCGTGCGTTTCCGGCCCAGTCTTTTCTTCTCGTGTCAACACTTGCCCCCGCTCCTTCGTTCCTGTATAATGACTGCGTTTCTTCTATATCAAAGGAGACTGATGATGGGCAAGATCCTCGCGGTGGCAAATCAAAAGGGCGGCGTGGGCAAGACGACGA
>JAVBOQ010000220.1:0-32124 GCA_031550455.1 Eubacteriales bacterium | reverse complement strand
CAGCACCTTCATCAGCACTTCCCATTCCTCTTGGGTCAGCTTGGCGGTATTCAGCCCAAGCTCCTTGCAAAACACGATGGCCTTTGCCTTGTTGGCTTCTTCAGTTTTCCGGGTCTCAAGGAAAGTCTCGACGGCTTCTGTCATTTCTGCAATCGCTTCGGCCTGTTCCGGCGGCAGCTTGTCCTTTTTATGAGCTTCAAACAGGCTGACCATCAGCAGATTGAAACGCTCGGAGATGCGATACCGCAAATACTCATCCTCGTCCACGGCTGATAATTGCAAGAATGTCAGCAGCTCATCATTTTCGGGAATGTCGGTATTCTCCTTGAGCATCTGCTCGGCATATTTGTACAGGGCGTTTGTGGAACTCATCTGCGGCAGAATCTTACGGTCTATGTAGATTTCCATTGCGTTGAGCAGCTGCGGAAAATCGGCGTGGGCGATGAACTCGCTGATAAGCCGGTTGTTGAGCTTGCCTTTTTTGAGAACGGCTATCGCTTCATCGGACAGCCGGAGCTTGTCAATCTCAACATTGCGGTACTGCTCTAAATCGGTCAGGCCGAAAAGGCAATCCGCCGAAACATTGTAATACCGCGCCAGCACTTCTATGTCCTGATACCCTATGCGGATGTTGTCGTCGCTATTATCCTCAACACTTTCTAACCGTTGCAGCGTTGATTTGGAAACCCCTGTGGCTTCTGAAACTTCCTCCAGCGTCTGTTTTTGGCCTTCTTTATTGCGTGCGTCCTTGAGCTGTTCGCCAAGGGTGAGCCGTGTGTTCATTTCATCACCTGCCGTTTCAAAGCGTTTAGGGCTTTCTACCCATACACAAAAGGAATGCATCCTCAAAAATAAATGCTCCGCCACAGCGGTTGATTGCATCTTCGATTTTTTTAAGAAATTGAATACGATCATCCACTGGGATTGCTCTGTGGTCAGAATATGTACTACAAAGTGTAGCATAATCGCTTGCGCTTAGCGTTCTGCTACCGTAGTAAAGTTTATGCTCAACCCCTATAAAACCATAATGGTTGAATGCAGCTTCTCGATTAAGTTGCTTATTTTGAGCCTCTTGCTGTCTATTAAACTGCGGCTTTTCTCCGCTAAAATAGCGGCTGTATTCATCGTACACCTTTTGGAGTTCGTCATGTACATTTTTTTGTGTTGGCGCAGGCTGGACGGAAATCCACGCGAATACACCACCGGACTTTAGAAGTCGAAAAACTTTTGGCATCCCAATTTCAGGCGAAATCCAATGAAATGCAGATGCGGAGTAAATAAAGTCATAGTAATTTTCTTCGAGTGGTACACTTTCGAAATCTTGATTTATAACCTTGAATCGCTCAAACTCAGCAAATTTTTCTCTTGAGTACTGCGCTAACTTGTCACCTATTTCAATAGCTGTTAGTTCGCAACCGGTTTTCAAAAAAGGCAGACTTGCTTGCCCGGTACCAATTCCTATTTCCAATGCTTTTTTCGGTTCATCAAGTGAAGAAAATCGAATTGTATCTACAAATAGAGCATCCGTATACCGAGGGCGCAGACTATCATATTCTGCTGGGACTTCATTAAACATTAGCCGCAAATCCATTTCCAAACCTCCTGATTATACTTACTGTTCACTAAACAATACACCCATTATACAACAAAGTATCTCGTTCTGAAAGCAGTTTGTGAAACCCTCACAGGCTGCTTTTTCATATCTGGGAAAAACAGCGTTTTTGCCCTCAAAACCTATGTAACGATACAGCCGAGGAAAAGGGCTATGACGCCGGGAAAAAGACATCAGGTATAAAGCGGCATATCATTGTTGATACCCAGGGATTGCCCTACGCGATTCTTGTGACAACGGCCAATGTACCTGACAGAGAAGGCGCAATCAAATTGATCTCGTTTGTGGATGGTGGCTATTCGGGCGAGAACTTCGCAAATACCGTCAAAGAACTATCCGGTGCGGAGGCTGAGGTAGTAAAGCGCAACGAACTGCACAATTTCGTCGTCTTGCCAAGGCGTTGGGTTGTCGAGAGGTCATTTGGCTGGCTTGATAAAGCCCGCGGACTCTGGAAAAACTGCGAACGCAAGATTCACAATGCCGCCCAAATGGTGGTCTTAGCTTTCATCTCCGTTCTCATAAAAAGATTCTGAACAGGCTCTTAGGCCACCTTAAATTGGCTTTTCGTTGCTTCTTTCTTCGTGCTCTCTCGTCCCTTTATACCAATGGAAAATCTGAACGCCTCCAAAGCGGCGAGAGATTTTTTCATCCGGCGAGGAGCCGGAACGAGGCGTAGCAGCGCTACGCCGAGTGGAGAGCGACAACGCCGTATGGAAAAAGATCCGCCGCGACGATGCGGTAAGGTTTGGAATTGTATGATTCATCCGGTGCCTTTGCTTGTTTGTGATCGCAGTATTTGGCGCGAGTTGACAATCATCCTTCGGAGGGTTACCGCCTCTTTGCTTTTCTGGTTCAAGGCTGTCCCCTTGGCTGCGGTCTTGCCTCAGTTGCCTGCCCTCTGCAAGGGCTCCAAGCGCAAGCGCCTTCCCTCTTTTGCCAGGCTCCTTGTTGCTTAAGTGGCGCGTATGGGCCGAATCCTCCTCGCGCCTCTGAAAAACGCATGAACCTCTGTTCATGCGTTTGCCGTGGTGCCACACAGCCTCCTGGTGTTCCCTCGTATCAAATATCTCCCGGATTCACGTTCCTCCGGATCACCGACTTGTTTCGCCAATTTCCCCGCCGATACCACAGGTAATTCAGCAGCGCGCCGACGCACCAGGCGACCAGCATTGACACATACAGGCTGTCCGGCGAGCCGTTCGGCCAGGTTTCGGACTTTGTCAGCGCGGCCAGCGCGTAGGCGATCGGCACGCGGACGATGACCGTCGTGAACAGCGAGATCCACATCGACGGCATCGTATCGCCCGCGCCGCGCATGATCCCCGCGAACACCTGCATCAGCGCCATCGCCATATACCCGATGGCCAGCACGCGCAGCGCGTGCGCGCCCAAGTCGATCAGCTCCTGCGTTTTTGTGAACATGCCCATCAGCCCGCGCCCGAAAACCAGAATCAGCAGCACCAGCACCGCGGACACGGCCAGCGCGATTTTCGCGGCGGCGCGGCCGCCCTGTTCCGCGCGGTCGACACGCTGCGCGCCGACGTTCTGTCCGACAAACGTCGCGATCGCCATGCCGAACGTGAAGTTCGGCAGCATCGCGAACCCGTCGACGCGCATCACAACGACCGACGTCGCGACGACCATCGTACCCAGGCTGTTCGTCAGCGCCTGCACGAACACCATCGCCATCGAAAAAATCGCCTGCGTCGCGCCGGACGGCAGGCCGAGCTTTAACAGGGCGCGGGAGCGCTCGCGGCTGAGCCGGACCGTGTTCCGGTTCAAGTCAATCGTCTGGCGCATCGAGAACAGCCGTCCGACGCACAGCACCGCGGACACGGCCTGCGAAAGAATCGTCGCGATCGCGACGCCCGCGACGGACCAGCCGAGGTAGACGACGGACACGTAATCCAGCACGATGTTCAAAAAGCACGCGATCACCAGATAAAGCAGCGGCGTCACCGAGTCGCCGAGGCCGCGCAGGATGCCCGATAAGATGTTGTAGAAGGCGGACGCGATTGTCCCGCCGAAGATGATCATCAGGTACAGCGTCGACATGTCAAAGATGTCGTCCGGCGTGCCGATCAGGCGCATCAGCGGCTTCGACGCGATAAGCCCGACCACGGTCATGACGATGCTCGCGATCAGGATCAGGATCATCGCGTTGCCGATCGCCTTGGAAAGCTCCTCCCGGTCCTTCGCGCCGAAGTTTTGCGACACGATGATGCTCGCGCCGGTGGAGATGGCGATGAAGATCACCATCAGCAGGTTGATCACCGGAAACGTCGCGCCGACCGCGGCCAGCGCGCCGTCACCGACGTACTGCCCGACGATGATCGAGTCGACGGTGCTGTATAGCTGCTGCACAAAGTTTCCGATGAGCAGCGGAATGGAGAACTTGAGCAGGTTGGCCGTCGGGCTGCCGACGGTCATATCCTGCGCGCCGAACAGTGCGGAGAATTTGGATTTGTTTTGTTTCATGGCGTCCTCTTCAGTTATATCGCTGTGGTGTCGACGATCTGGGCCTTGTATCCGGCGGCCTCCAGCGCGGCCATGATGCCGGCCTTGTGCTCGTGGCCGAACGCTTCGAGCGTCACGCGCAGCTCCACCGCGTCCTGGCGGTTGATGCTGACGAACTGGTTATGGTCCAGCTTGATGATGTTGCCGCATTGTTCCGAAACGATCCGCGCGACCGCCAGCAGCTCGCCCGGGCGGTCGGGCAAGAGCACCGAAAAGCTGAACACGCGGCCGCGGTTGATCAGCCCGTGCTGCACCAGCGACGCCATCGTGATCACGTCCATGTTGCCGCCGGACAAGATCGAGACGACGTTCTGCCCCCTCTCGCCCAGGTGTGAAAGCGCGGCGACGGTCAAAAGCCCGGCGTTTTCGACGACCATTTTGTGCTTTTCCATCATGTCCAGGTACGCGTCGACCAATTCATTGTCGTGAATGACGATCACATCGTCCAGATACTGCCGAAGGTACGGCAGCAGCCTGCCGCCGGGCGTCTTCACCGCGACGCCGTCCGCGATCGTCGACACGCGCGGCAGCGTCACCGAGTGCCCCGCCGCAAAGCTCGCCTTCAGGCTCGCCGCGCCGCTCGGCTCGACGCCGTATACCTTGACGTTCGGGTTGAGCTGCTTGGCGAGCGACGCGACGCCGGTCGCCAGCCCGCCGCCGCCGACCGGCACGAGGATCACGTCCACGTCCGGCAGGTCCTTGAATATCTCATACGCGACGGTGCCCTGCCCGACCGCGACATCCTCGTCGTCGAAAGGATGCACCAGCGTCATGCCCTGCCCGGCCGCGAGCTCCGCGGCCTTTTCAAAGCTCTCATCGTAGCAGCCGCCGTGCAGCACCACCTCGGCGCCGTATCCCTTGGTGTTGTTGACCTTGACAAGCGGCGTCGTCGTCGGCATCACGATCGTGGCGGCCACGCGCGCGACCTTCGCCGCGTACGCGACGCCCTGCGCATGGTTGCCCGCCGACGCGGTCACAAGCCCGCGCGCCTTTTCCTCGGTGGAGAGCGTCGAAACCTTATAAAATGCGCCGCGAATCTTGAACGACCCTGTCACCTGTAAGTTTTCGGGCTTGAAGTAGACCTGATTGCCGCAGGCCTCGCTGAAATGACCGCTGTGAACCAGGCGCGTGTTGTTCAGCACGCCGGAAAGCGCCTCGCGGGCGCGCCGAAACCTGTCGATTGTCAGCACGGGCTTCACTCCTCCGTGATATGCGGTTGCGGTAATTGATGTATCATAGCACATTTGAGGAGGAGGGGCAAGGAAAAAGAAACGTGGCGGCAGGGTGGTTTGATACAAATCCAGCTAGGGAGTGCACGATAGATCGCGAGATACGTGCACTCCCTCACTGGAATTTTTACTACGCATCAGGGTGCAATAAATAAGCATACTGTATCATATATATCCGTCCGCGAACGCGTCCAACTCGCCCAAATCCCAAAGCAGCGAACTGGTGATGTACTTGTCGCGGATTTCGCGCGAGCCGAGCAGCGCGTTTTTCGTGTCTTCGGCGCTGATGCCGATATCGGCCGACGTCATCGCCATCCCGAGCCTGCGCATCAGCGAGAGAATCGCCTCGGTCTCAGGCAGTTCGTCGCCTATGATCGCCTGGATTTCGCGCCAGTGCGCGAGGATTCTGTCGAGCCTTTGCGCGTGCGAAGCCGGGTCGTTCTTATGATACCGCGTCTTTTCCATCTCAATGACTGTCGGCGCGATTTTGCCGAAGATGCCCCGCATCCGGCCTTCCCAGGCGTCCTGCGAAAAAGCGCGGTGACGCGCCTCAATCCCGGCGCGATCCGGCGCGAAACCGCGCAGGCGGTCATAGATCGCAAGCGTCAGCGCCGTGCCGACGCCGACCTGCACACCGTGCAGCTCGCTCGCCTCGCCGCGCTCGAGCGCCATCATCTCCCAGAGGTGCGAAAAATAATGCTCCAGCCCGGAAGCGGGCCGGGACACCTCGGCAAACGCCATCGCGACGCCGGACAGCACCAGCCCTTCGGTCACCGCCTCGACCGCCGCGGGATCGCGCCGCATCAGCCCGTCGCCCGCCTTGACGCAGCGGCGCACGGCGCGGCGCATCAGCCCCGCGACGTTTTCGCAGTAATAGTCGCCGGTGACAATGCGCGAAATGCGCCATTCGCAAATGGCGACGTATTTGGCCAGCATGTCACCGAGGCCCGCGCGCAGCATTTTGAGCGGCGCGGCGCGCAGGATGTCGGTGTCCGCGATGATCGCGGTCGGGCACGCGTTGTACAGCGTCACCTTGACGCGGTTTTGAATCATCGACGACGAGTTCGACGCGTAGCCGTCCATCGACGGCGCGGTGGCGACGACCGCGGACGGCACGCACGCCGCGCGGGCCATCACCTTCGCGCAGTCGTTGATCACGCCGGAACCGACTGCCAGCACCGCGTCGGAGCGCGGATCGAAAGCCATCGCGACCGCGCCGACCGCGGCCTCGTCCGGTTCAAGCTTTTCTTTTTGTTCCGGGAACACGAACAGCCCGTACGGGATGCCCGCGGCGCGCAGCTTTTTTTCGACGCGCCTTCCCGCGGCCTCGTACGTGTTCGCGTCGCAGACGACGAACGGCCGCGCGATGTCCGCGTCGCGCAGCGCTTCCGGCAGCGCCTCGATCGCGCCCGCGCCGGACTTCAGCGCGGTCAGGCCAACCTTGTGCCGCTTGCCGCAGGCGCAGTCGTGCCCTTCCGAGGAAAGCAGCGCCTCCAGCGTGGCTTTTGAAAAGTCAAGCATCGCTCAACCATCCCGATTCATTTTGTCGATCAGCTCACCGATCACGCGGTCCACCTCGTCGTAGGCGACCTGGCAGGTGCCGACCTGATGATGGCCGCCGCCGCCGTATTTGAGCATCAGCGCGCCGACGTCGGTTTTGCTGGAGCGGTTCAGCACGCTGTGGCCGACCGCGATCGGGCAGTTCATCTTCTGGCGGCCGTCGACCAGCCAGATCGAAATGTTCTGCGCAGGGAACAGGCTGTAGATCACGAAACGGTTGCCGGTGTAGATCGGCGACACGTCGCGCAGATCCGTAAAAATGACGTTGCCAAAGATTTTCGTGTGTTCCTGCACCATCGCGCGGAACAGCTTGTCCTGTTCGAAGTACATCTTGACGCGTTCCTGCACGTCGGGGTTTTCGAGAATCTGTTCGATCGTTTGCGTGCGGCAAGCCTCCATCAGCACTTCCATCAGCGCGTAGTTGCTGATGCGGAATTCGCGGAACCTGCCCAGGCCCGTGCGCGGATCCATCAAAAAGCCGAGCAGCTCCCAGCCGGACGGATTGAGAATCTCGTCCCGCGTCAGCTTCGCAGCGTCGACCTTGTCGACCGCGACGACCATCTCCTCGAAGTGCGGCAGGCGAGCCTTCCCGCCGTAATAATCGTAAATGACGCGGGCCGCGCTGTCCGCGATGCGGCTTTCGCCTTCAAACTTAATATCCTTGCCGAGCCGCTCGCCTTCGCTCGAGTGGTGGTCGAACCACAGCTTGCATCCGGGCACATACGGCACGTTCGCGAGCACGTCGTTTTCACCGACCTCGAACAGGCCGTCTTGGATGTCCTTGGGGTGCACGAATTTCCAACTGTCCACGATGCCAAGCTCTTTGAGCAGCGCGCCACAGGCCAGGCCGTCAAAATCAGACCGCGTAATCAGCCGCATTGCCGTACCTCTCTCTTCACTATAGTGCGTTTGTGGATTGTCAGGCGTCGGGGCGATGATTTTTACCAGCAGTTCATTGCTGTCCATAGAAACACCACCGCACCCTTTTGGAACGGCCCCATTGGAATGATACCATAAAATGAGTAGAAATCAATATCCTTCGGAATTTGCGGCAAGGCAAACGCATGAAGCAGAAAATATCTTATGTGAACAAGGAAGTTATCTGAAGTTATACCAATGGAAAATCTTAACGCATCCAAAGCGGTAAGGTTTGGAATTGGTATGAGAGGACTGTAACTATACGCCGGGATCAATTGATCGATATCTGGGAAAATGGAAAGTTCCATTGGGATACCGTGCAAAGAGAGATCAACTCAAGCGCAGGTGCTCTGAAGGTATGCCAGGTGCACCACTGTTACAGGAAGCCCCTAAAGGGGCGAGGGCGGCCCTTTTACGGGCTGCCCTTTATTTACCCTTTTCTACCGGCTCGCCCGTAAACGGGTCAATCATTTCCTTCATCGTTAGTTGTTTCGTCCAACCGTATCCACATAGTATCCTCTGCACCAAAATTGTCTGTTCCAGTATCGATACTTCATGTTCGCAACTTTATCGAACAGCATCAGTGAGCTCTTGCCTTTCAAATATCCCATGAACTCCGACACGCTTAGTTTCGGCGGTATGCCGACCAGCATATGGATATGATTCGGGCAGGCTTGCGCCTCTATGATCTCCACTCCTTTGCGTTCGCAAAGCGTTCGCAGTATCTTCCCTGTCTCGCTTTTGATCTTACCGTAATTCGGGTCTCCTGCGGAAGAAAAAAGTCAGTAAAACCAAAAGGGAAATGGGCATCAGCCGTCGAACAAGTGCAAGGGAAAGAATGAGAATCGGGGAAAAAGCTTGCGCTTGCGGCATAAAGCGAGGTTTCGATCCATGTCTCGGTGTTGACGATGAACCTGTTCAGGAAGCTTCGGCTTTTCGGTCCCTTCTGTTTTCATTTATGTCTGGACAATTCGATGACTTGTGCAGGAGACCCTACCTTGGCACCCTCTCCGCGTTTAAGGAAATGACATTGCTTTCCCCCCGCGCCTACACGCCTTTCCCAATCTTCGTTACCTTTTGCACGGGATACTGCAACACCTCGTCCGTCTGCGCGAAAGCGTTGTTCCAATAGGGGTGCTCCCGGTTGTACCGGCGCACGCCTTCGTCAAATTCGATCTGCCAGCGCCGCTGCTCCGCCTGCTGCGCCGCCAACTGGCTCTTGTATTTCGCGAGTTCCATCATCAGCTCGTTCTGCGCGACCGTGGCGTCAAACGCCCGCTGGTATTCGCGCTCGCGCAGCTTGTCCGCGTTGAGCAGGATGTTGTTTTCGTACTCGATCTGCGCTTGCTGAAGCTCCCGGGCGAACTGTTGTGCCTTCAGCGCCCGCTCTGACGCGATGCCGCCTTCGGCGCGCGTCCGCGCCTCACCGATGCCGCGCAGCGTTTCATCGCCGGCGAGTCGCGCGTTCGACAGCGTCGCGAGGTTGTAGCTCGACCGCTGCATCCCCCTCGATAACGCGCTGCGGTCGACCGCCGACACCGTCTGATCCGCCTGCGCCTTCGCCTGCTCCATCTGCCGCCCGTAGCTGTCGTCCATGTCCGAAAGCTGCCTGTCAAACGCCAGCTCGCCCGACTCGTACGCGTCCTGCGCCGCCTGCTTTCGCGTGCCGTACGCGGCGTCCGCCTGTGATTGCGCCTGCCTGACGATCGCGTCTTCGGACAACTGCGTATAGGCCAGCCCGCTCGTGTTGATGCCCTGCAAGTCCTGGTTCTCCGGCTGCGCCGCGGCTGGCGTCCGCACAGGCGTCTGCCCGGCGGTCTCCTGTGTCCGGGTTCTCGGATAGCCAATCGCCGGGCTGTATTTCACCGGCGTATACATCGTCCTGGTCACTTCACGCCCTCCTTTTAAAAGCCGTCGCCGTTTGTCGGGTTGTTGAACACGCCGAACGCGGCCATCGCCGCCAGCACCAGCTCCGCCAGCGTTTTCCATGTTTCGTCGGTCAGCCCGACGCGCTCGAACAGGCCCCAGTTGCCCATTGCGAACCCGACGATCGCCAGCACCGACACCCACGCAACGCGGCTTTTCAACCTGTTTTGCATCCGCGTCCCTCCTATCGCCTGTCCACTACGTACTGTTTGAGCCGCGCGTACGCGCTCGTCACCTCACCGTTGCATCCCTGCTGTTTCAAGCCGTCCAGCACCGCGAACATTCCGGCCAGCAGCGCGGAGATATCCCGCTTCTGTTCGCTGTCATGGCGCTCCAGCCGTTCCAGCCTTGCCATCATCTGTCTGGATCGCCAACCCGCGCGCGCGGCCGCCGCCATGAAACCCGCCGCAATGCCGATGATCCACCAGGCGTCACGAATCCACTCCATATGCTTCATCTCTTTCACTTAGCCTGCCGTCATGCGTCTACTTCGACGTCCACGGAGATTCCGCCGCTGATCCGCCAGGCGACCGTGCCATAACTTTCGATCTCCAGCCGCCAGCGCTTTCCGCCGCCGCCGAACACCAGCTTCCGCGTCCGGCCTCCCGGTTTGACGCGCAGCGCCTTTGTTCGCGCCTTTTTCTCCGTGCGGACGGTCACCAGAAGCTCCGCCGGCGACGGCGCGTCCGGCGCGAGGCTGACTGTCCAGCCGCCCTTGATCGCTTGCTTCGCGCCGAGGTCAAGCCATGGCCCGACCCATTTGGCGGGCGCAACCGCGCCGGTTTTCTGCGCGTCCTCGCCCCATCGGAACACGCGCCCGGGGGCCTCCGCGCTGGTGAAAAACAATCCGTCCTCGGTCGGCAAAAACGCTTCGACGGAATCTCCCTCGCGCAAAAGCCATGACTGCACATAGGTATCGAACACCAGCACCGCGCTGTTCATCGGTGAACCGTCCAGCGGCAGCGCGCAGTAATACTTTTCCTTGTACATACACGCGCGCGCGCGGTCAAGCGCCTGCCGGTTCATCCGGTCGAACACGCCTTTCGCGTACGCCCGCCCGTACGGCGTGACCGAAAGCCCGTCGTAGCGCAGCACACCGTCGTCGCCGAGCATCCAGATGCGCTCGCCGTCGACCGCGACGGTGTCCGGGTATGCCGTTCCGCCGCCGAACTGCTCGTAAAACGCGTACTGGCCCGGATCGGTACCCAGAATCCGAAAGACGCGCCGTCCCTTGATCGCGATCAACTGCGCGCCGAATTGCGTCAGCGCGGTAAACCCGTCTCCGTCCCAGCTCGGCTGCTGCACGTCGCCCGCGCCGTCTTCCGGGATCGCGTCGTTCTGCGACCAATCGAACGGGTTGTACGGCGCGGAGTACACGAGCATGTCCGGATCGTCCTCGATCGCCCCGCCCCAGATTCTCTCCGCGTACCGCGCGATCACGCCGAATTTTCTCGGCGTCGGCACGGCGGATACGGTCATGTCGTCGCCGCGCAGGCAGTACATGCCGTCCTTCGCGTTGGAGATCAGCAGCACGTCGACGGGCGCTTCTGACCCTTCCGGATTGATTTCGTATGTCAAAAAGCTCCACGCGTCGCTTTGGTACGCGTCAATGCCCAAGGGCATCGCGATCGCCGACCACGCCTGCCCGTCCAGCGCCATCCAGTACAACCGCCCGCCGCTCGCCGCGACCAGCAGATCCTTCGGGCCTTCGCCCGCGTGCCAGCGCCGGTGCAGCCGCATCAGGGTGCCAATCGGCCTTGCCAGTTCCGCGCGAAGGCGCACCGCGCGCGCCGCGCTTGCCAGCACGCCGCCTGAGGTTTCCACGTTCGTCGCGACCCGCGCGTATCGCGGGTCCAGCCCGACGCCGTCGCCGTCCTGGTAAAGCCCGTGAAAGCCGCTCATGCGCACCGTCGACATGTCAATTCCTCCTTCCCGCAGTCGGGTGAAACCTTGGGGTGTCGCGACAGGAATCCCTTTCTATCACGTCACCCCATTTCCAATCTCTATGGATACACCCCAACAATATCCGTTCGTTTCCCTCTCGCGCAGCCGTCTCTGAACGCCCTGGCGACGGCCTCCTCAAACGCCGCGCGGAATTGCATCCCGCGCTGTTGCCGCTGCGGGCCGCCGTTGCGCAGCAATTGAAACGTCGCCCAGTCGGCAAGCGCCGGGTGCGCCCAGTCGGGCAGCGCGGGCTCGTCGTCGTCCGACGAAAGCGCCGCCGGGCTGTCAATGCCGTAATACAGGCAGAACCGTTCATACCCTTCGTTGACGTACTGGCTGGCGTATGGCTCCAGCTCGGCCGCCTCGTCCGCGTCGCCGGTCGCCTGATAGGCCGCGCGCTGCTTGATCGCCGCGAACCGCATCGCGGTCACTCCACGTCGAAGCGCTCGCCCGCCTGCTTGAACAGCAGGTACAGCGGCGTCGGCACGTCGACATTCACCCCGCGCTTGATCAAAAACACATGCCCGTTGATCGCGGCCTCGGCATAGGCGTTCGCGTCGTCGTTTCCGGCTTCCGGGTCGCGGCGCAGCCGCATCGTGGTGCGCGGGCAGTCGGCGAAATACCGTTCCATGTCGATCTCGCTCTGCTTCGCCCGCTTTTCAATCGAAATTCCGCTCTTGGTGGCCATCCCTTATCCCTCCTTATCAGTCGGACACCGCGTGCTCCAGGCGGATCATCCAACTGTCCTGTAAAATCACAGCCGCAAACCCGTTGACCTTCCAGGCGACCGTTCCGCGCTGCTTCAGCGGGTCGGAAGCGCCGCCCGAGCCCGGCGGCATGATGATCGTCTCGATGTTCTTGCTGCCGGAAAGCTCCACGGAACCGGCCGCGTTCTCGCCGTAGATCAGCGTCGCGTGCACGTCGCAGCCGCTGCCGCCGCCCGTCGGCATGATGTCGGTCACCGCGCTGGCCGCGCACCAGTTGGCGGTCTGCGTCGCGCCCGGGTTCCAGCGGAACGTGATCTTCGCCGGGTGCGCGGCGTCCGCGTAGGGCGTCGCGTCCTCGATGCAGACCGTCTCGGTCGTCGTCGCGCCCTTGGTGCAGCGCACGTTGACCAGCATCCCGGCGAGTTTCCTGCAGTCGTCCGCGGTCAGTTGATCCGACACCGTCATCGTCCGCTTCGCCCCGTCCCAGCCGCCGACCGGCGCAGACAGGCTCGCTTTCGTCCCGTACAGGTATGTCTGCGCCTTGAACACCTTCGCGCTCGGGCTTTCGAAGAACTTGACCTTGTAGATCGTGCCGAGCTCATACTTCTCGGTCTTCTGCTTGTCCTGGTATTTCGCCGCGTCGACCCACATCGTGTCGCTGGTCAGGTCGTGCACCGCGTCGACCGAGATGATCGCGTGGTAGAACCCGTCCGGGAACGGCTTGCAGTTGTTCTTTTTGAGGAACCGCACGGCCTTCTTGATCTGCGCGTAGGTCCGTTTGTCGTTGGACGTGATCTGGGCGCGCGCCGTGATCGACGCGGTCGGGAACAGCACGTTGACGCCCGCGTTCAGCGCGTCCCGCGCGATGGAGTCCACCGACAGCGCGGCCTGGTCGGACAAAAGCTTCGCGGTCTCGCGGTGGATGTTGTCCAGCATGTAAAAGTTCATCTCGTCGGTGATCTCGACGTGCGCGCCGTATGGCTTGACCGTCGCGTACAGCGCGGTCTGCGTCAGCTCCTGCCCGGCCGGGGTCACACCTTCCGAAAGCGGCGTCGTCACCGCGCCGAACGGCGTGAACCTGCGAAACTGCACGCGCTTGCCGTTGTTCGGCGGCAGCGGCCGCTTCTGCAGATCCCTGCAATGCACCAACTCCGGTTCGACGTTTTTGATCAGCGCCCGGTCGTAATACTCGACGACGCTCGCCGAAACGCCCGCGCTCGTGGTGCGGTTGATGTTGTCAAATACCGCCATCTCCTGTCATCCTCCCTTTTTTCGGTCATCGGCCCAGCTCAAAGCTGCCGCCCTTGGCCAGCATCTGATCCAGCTCGTCAAACTCCTTCGCGCTCATCGACGCGATGCTGCGCCGCGTGTTCGCGTTGTTCGGCGTCCGCACCGCCTGCGGCACACCGCGCCGCGCCTGCCCGCCGCGCGCGCTTTCGCGGCCCAGAAGGTATCCGTACGCGATCATGAAATCCCATTCGCCGCGCAGCACCTTCTCGCGGATCACCGGATCCGCGCGGAATGCCTCAAGCATGTTCGGGCCGCCCATTTCGAGGATCGCCTGCGCCTGCTCCGACAGAAGCTGCGCCCGGCCGTCCTGTTCGCCCGTCGCCTGTCTCCCCGTTTCGCCCGCCGCGCCTTCCTCCGGGCCCTGTTGCAACATTTCCCTGCGTTCCATCATGCCTCTCCTTTCTTGACCGTTTCCTGCTCCCGCTTTTGCGCCGCCGTTTCCTGCGCCTTCTGTTCGGCCTCCCGGATCGCCGATAGCGCGCGCTCCTTGCCGTCCACCTCGAGCAGCGCGAACAGCGCGCTGAGCGGCAGTGGCGTTCCGCTCTGCCCGGCCATCTGGTACGCCTGCATGAACAGTTCGTTCCGCCCCTGCACCCGAAGCGGGTTGCGCCGCTGGACGTCCACGCGCACCGCGTACGGCGGCGGCGGGTATGCGCCGTCCTCCCAGGCGATCTCGCGCGCCTCTCCGTCCCGTCCGGTGACGCGCACCGCGCGCCGCGCCTCGTAGAACTCCGCGACCAGCCACGCGATCTGCTCGACGATCCGCTCAAATCCGTGGTTGAACGTCGCGGTGCGAAGCCGCGTGATCTTGCCGCCAGCCTCCTGCAGGCTCGCGATCGCGGCCGCCGCGGTGACGCCGCCGATGATCTCGCCGCGGGTGAACTGGCTCTGGCCGCTGTCCTGCTTGACATCGTTCTGCATCTGCAGCATTTGCCCGGGCGCGAGGCCCGACAGCGGCGCGGAGGTCAGCCAGCGCACCGCGTCCCCGTCGATATTTCCGCCCTCAATGATGTTCTGCCGCCAGTCGGTCAGGGCCGTATTGTCAATCTGCGCGTCTCGGCGCACGAGCAGGCGTGTTTTTGCGGACATCCGCAGGTTTTCGTCGATGTAGTGCGCGTACCGGTTGATGTAGCGCATCATCGGCGCGAGCTCATGGATCAACCCGTTGCCGACCGGCAGCCCTTCGATCGGCGTGTACACGTCCAGCACAAACGGGTACAGCCCGTGCGCGAACAGCCCGTCCGGGCGCTCCCTTTCGCTCATGAACAGCAGCGCGCCGCCGGCCATCGCGGCGACATGCACCGCGTACGTCCGCGTGTCCGCGTCGTACACACGGTACCAGTACTCCATCATCATCGCGCGGCCCTCGTCCGCGCCCTGCAGGTTCGCCCACGCTTCCGGCACGCCGACCTCTTCATGCGCGTACTCTTCGGACGCGACATACGCGGCGGCTTCCGGGTAATGCGCGGCGTACCAGGAAAGCGGGTGCCAACTGACCTTCATCAGCGCGCGCGCGTCCTGAATGTCTTCGGCGACCGGGTCCCACAAAAACGCCTCGACCGGCCACCGCAGCAGCGCGACGTTGCCTTCGCCGCCGTGCATATCTTCGTCCCAGGTCACCTGCGTCACCGCGGTGCCGGTGATGAAGCAGTCCTCGACCCGCCGCCGGTGCAGGCTCTCGTAATGGTTCTGTTCCAGCACAAACCGTACGATGTCCGTCATGTCCTCCGCCGCGCGCGCCATTTTCGGCGTCTCCGGCGTCAGCACCGGCTCCGGCATGTTGTCCATCTGGTCGGCGACGCAGTTGTTCAGCGTTGATTTCAACGTCTGCAACTGCAGCGTCTTCCGATCCGGCGGCGTGCCCGGCGGATCCTGCATCGGGTCGTCGCCAAGCGCGATGCGCCGCGCCTCCCGCGCCCGGTCGTGCATCTCCCGGCAGCCTTCGCGGAACACCTCCAACCGCTCATACGCCTCGCGCACCAGCGCGCGCTCCCGCTCGGACAGCGGCTGTTCCGCGCTTGCGGGCGTCGCCGCCCGCCGCACCCCATACGCTCCGTTCATTCCGTTCCTCCCTGCCGTCCGTACGGCCTTGACATCAGAAAATACCGCGTCTCGTCGTATACGTGATCCTCGGCGGCGGTGTCGACGTCCTCGACGCGCGCCGCGTCGTACGGCAGCGCCGGCACCGTCCGCAGGAATTGCCTGCAACAGTCGAACACATACAGCCCGGGCTTTCCGTCCGCGTCGAACCGAAGCCGCCCGTGCAACTGCATCTTGCCGGCCAGCCGCGCGTTGTCGCCCTTCCTGAAGATCGCGCCTTCCGCGGCCATCTGCTGCGCGATGCTGTCCCCGCGCGACCTTTCGAAGATCGCGGGATCCGCGATCCGGTCAAACCGGATTCCCTGCGCGCGCTCCTCCGCCTCGCGGTCCAATATCCCGCGCGCGATCTCCTTTGGCGACAGTTCAAGCCCCTTGTTCGGCGTGCCGTTCCAGCCATACCATTCGCGGTATCGGTATGCCGTGCCGGATGGTGCCACCGCCCACCACCCGACCGAGAACGGCGCGGAGTACCCGTGGTCGAACGATTGGTATCGCATCCAGTGCTGAGGGATCATGAACGGTTTGATCACATGCGTCCACCGCTCGTCGCAGTGGCGCGCCGGGTCGTCCTTGAACTCGGTGAACACCTGGCCTTCAAACGCGTTCCAGTCGCCCAGCAGAAGCGCCCGCCGCAGCGCCTCGGGCTTGCGTTCCAGCTCGAACACATACGCGTCGCCGACATAAGGATTCTCCGCCGCGACCGCCGGGATAAAATGGGTGACGAACATGCCTTCCCGCTTCAGCACATCGCTCGTCACCCGGTGCCTGATAAGCTCCATCGGTCTGCCCGCGTCGACAAACCGCGCCTTGACCCACGCGTGCCCGATCCCGCCCGGGTTCGTCGCGCACCGCGCGACGGGCACGATGCCAAGCGCGGCTTTCGCCCGCAACCGCGTCTTTAAGTAGTCATATACCGGCGCTTCAAAGCTCGTCAGCTCGTCTACATACAGCCAGTGCATTTCGACGCCGGCATAGTCGTACATGTCCTGCGTCCCGCGGCAGTGTCGGAAGTGCATCACGCTGCCGTTGACCAGCGTGATCTCGTGCCGCGCCGCGTTGTACATGCCGACTGCCTTGGGAATCGACGCCCGCGCCTCCGCGATCAGCGTGTCTTCCAGTTCCCGGTACGTCCGCCGGAACAGGTACGCGTGCGTCCATGGGTGTGAAAGGCACCTGGCCAGCGCGTCCATCACCAGCGCCTTCGACTTGCCGCCGCCCGCCGCGCCGCCGTACAGCGCTTCGTTGGCGGTCGACAGATGAAACGCGCGCTGCTTCTCCGTCGGCCGGTAGTCCAGGCAAATTGCCGTCATGCGTCCGCCTCCGGCTCGCCCGGCCGCGGCATATACAAAAAATGCACGACCACCTGCTTTTCCGCGCCGTTCTCCTTCAGATCCTCGGCCACCTTGAGCACCTGCGTTGCCGCCTGCTGCGCGATCTTCTTGTCGTCGTCCAGAAGATGCCTCGAAAACAGTTCCCATGCCCTCGGCCGCATCTCGGCGACGAACGCGCGCTCGGCGTCCAGCACGGCCTCCCGAAACGCCGGGTCGTTCCGCCAGTTGTAGATCGACCGCTCGCTCACGCCGATCGCCTCGGCAGCCTCGCGCCGCGTCTTGCCGCTGCCGAGCAGTTCCGCGGCCATCAGCATCATGGGGCTGAGCTTCCCGTCCTTCTCCACGCCTTTCAAGCGCATCGCCCCTTTCGTCCGACATCATCTTCAGCCGGGCGGGTGGTTGCAAGTGATAAACAGGGATGCGGGTTGACATTTCCAAAAAAGAAATTCCCTCCCTTGCGCGCGGCAGGGGAGGGGAGGGTGAACGGAGGAAGGAACGCGTCTATTGTTTTCGAGCCCGGCCTATCGTAAGAGAAGACAGGGTAAACCGGACAGGATCTGCCTGCCCTTCCTTTGGTATGACGGGCGTAAAGCGCTTGGCCATTTCGGCCTTGACGATACGGCGGTACGGCGCGCGGGGTATCCGGGCTCCAATAGCCTTACCCTTTGCGCATAACCGCCCGCTGCACCGCCTTGACAACCTCCACCATCGGGATCACCGTCAGCGCCAGCCCCATCGCGACCGCATATTCCGCAAGCGAGATCGTCTCAAACGAGAACGCGCGCGCCAGCGGCCCGATGTAAATCACGCCGGTCGTCAGGATGAATGACATCGCCATCGCGCCGAGTAGCGCCACGTTGACCGTCCGCATCGAGAACAGCGACTTGGTCTGCGACCGCATGTTGAACGAATGGAATATCTCGGCCATCGACAGCGTCAGGAATGCCATCGTCATACCGTCCGCGCTGTTGGTGATTTCCCACCTGCCGGCTTCCATGAAGTGCCCGATGAAATACGCGGCAAGCGTCACGATCGCCACCAGCAGCCCCTGATAGGCCACGCCGAACCCGACGCCGCCCGCGAACACGCCCTCCTTCGGGTCGCGCGGCTGCCGCTTCATCAGGTCGCGCTCGGCGGGCTCCATGCCCAGCGCCAGCGCCGGCAGCGAGTCGGTGATCAGGTTGATCCAAAGGATATGCGCGGGCTCGAGAATCGTGAACCCGAGCACCGTCGCGACGAAGATCGTGATGACCTCCGACAGGTTCGACGATAACAGGAACTGAATCGCCTTGCGGATGTTGTCGTAGATGCGGCGGCCTTCTTCGACCGCCTTGACGATCGTCGCGAAGTTGTCGTCCGCCAGCACCATGTCCGCGACGTTCTTCGTCACGTCGGTGCCGGTGATGCCCATGCCGACGCCGATGTCCGCGCGCTTGATCGACGGCGCGTCGTTGACGCCGTCGCCGGTCATCGCGGCGATTTTGCCCATCTTCTGCCACGCCTCGACAATGCGCACCTTGTGCTCCGGCTGCACGCGCGCGTACACCGAAAACTCGCCGACCCGCCGTTCGAACTCTTCGTCGCCGATCTTCGAAAGCTCCGCGCCGGTGATCGCCTTCGCGTCGCCGGTCAGAATGCCAAGCTCCTTCGCGATCGCGACCGCCGTGTCCTTGTGGTCGCCGGTGATCATGATCGGCCGGATGCCCGCCTGATAGCATTCGTCGATCGCGGCCTTGACCTCCGGACGCACCGGATCAATCATGCCGACCATGCCCACGAACGTCAGGTCATGTTCCAGCGCGGCCGGCGTCGTCTGGCCGGGCAACGCGCCGTGCGCCCGGGTCGCCGCCGCCAGCACGCGCAGCGCGCGGTCGGCCATGCCCTTGTTCGCGTCGAGGATCTCCTTGCGCATCGCGTCGGTCATCTCGGTCTCGACGTCGCCGCGCAGCATCTTCGTACACCGCGCCAACACCTCGTCCGGCGCGCCTTTGGTGTACTGCGCAATGCCGCCGTCCGCGCCCTGGTGCAGCGTCGACATCATCTTGCGCATCGAGTCACACGGCGCTTCGCCGACGCGCGGCGTCTCCTTCTCCATGTCGCCCTTGAGAAGCCCGGCCTTCGCGGCCCAGGCGACCAGCGCGCATTCGGTCGGCTCACCGACCGCCGCCTGACCGTTCCATTCAGCGTCGCAGCACAGCGAAAGCGCCCGGGCCAGCAGCGCGCTGTCCTCGCCCCAACTGTCGACGACGGTCATCTTGTTCTGCGTCAGCGTCCCGGTCTTGTCCGAGCAGATGATCTGCGCGCAGCCGAGCGTCTCGACCGCCGTGAGCTTTCGGATGACCGCGTTGCGCTTCGACATCCGCGTCACGCCGATGGACAGCACGATCGTCACGACCGCGACCAGCCCTTCCGGAATCGCCGCGACCGCCAGGCTCACCGCGACCATGAACGCGCTGAGCATCGCCGCGCTGGTGAAGTCACCGGTACGCAGGATCGTAAACGCGAAGATGAACAGGCAGATGCCCAGCACGACATACGTCAGAATCTTCGAAAGCTGCGCCAGCTTCCGCTGCAGCGGCGTCTGCTGTTCTTCCGCCAGCGCCAGCGCGCCCGCGATTCTGCCCATCTCGGTTTGCATCCCGGTGGCGGTGACGACCGCGCGGCCGCGCCCGTACACGACCGTTCCGCCCATGTACACCATGTTCCTGCGGTCGCCGAGCGGCACAGACTCCTTGCCGTGCAGCGCGTCGACGATCTTGTCCACCGGCACCGACTCGCCGGTCAGCGCGGCTTCCTCGACCGACAGGCTCGCGCTTTCAAAGATGCGCGCGTCCGCGGGCACCGCGTCGCCCGCCTCCAGCGCCAGCACGTCGCCGACGACCAGGTCGCGGCTTTCCACGTGCGTCAGCCTGCCGTCCCGGATCACCTTGCTCATCGGCGCCATCATGCCCTGCAGCGCCTCGATCGCCTTCTCCGCCTTGCTCTCCTGCACGACGCCCAGCACGGAGTTCAGTATCACAACGGTCAGAATGATCACGACATCCGCGAGCGACTCGCCCGCGTAAATCGACGTTACCGCCGATACGAGCGCCGCGGCCAGCAAAATAATGATCATCGGGTCGGAAAGTTGCTTCAAAAACCGCGACAGCAGGCTGACTTTCTTGCCTTCCTCGAGCTTGTTCGGCCCGTTCTTTAACAGGCGCGCTTTTGCTTCCGCTTCCGATAATCCATCTTTCGTGCTGCCGACCGCGTCAAGCGCCCGGCTCCATTCTTCCGCGAAAAACTCCATCATTTTGCTTCCTTTCCATTTCGTACCTTTCCGTTATACATGCCATTGAGCCATTTTGTCAATCTGTGATGGCCGGAATGTCCAAATTTGTGCGCGAACGACGCGCAAACTCCGGTTTTCATTCCACACAAAATGGCGTATACTAATGGCCAAGAACAGTAACAAACACGACATCGACAGGAGAACGCCATGAAAACACTTGCGCTTCAGCCGAACCTTACCTGGGTCGGCGTCCAGGATCCGAATCTTCGTACATTTGATATCATCATGCGCACCGAGTACGGCACCACCTACAACGCCTACCTCCTTCGCGGCGAAGAAAAGACCGTCCTGTTCGAGACGGCAAAGGCGAAGTTCGCCGACGCATTTTTTGAAAAACTCGCGTCCGTCGCCGATCCGGCGTCCATCGACTATCTGGTCGTCAGCCACACCGAGCCGGATCACGCGGGCAGCGTCGAGCGGCTGCTCGACATGAACCCGAACCTCACCGTAGTCGGCACCGTCGCCGCGCTGAACTTCTTAAAGCAAATCGTCAACCGCGATTTCAACTCCAAAGTCGCCAAAGACAACGATACGCTGCCCATCGGCGGCGCGACGCTGAAATTTCTCGCGCTGCCCAACCTGCACTGGCCCGACACGATGTTCACCTACATCGAAGAGAGAGGCCTGCTTGTCACCTGCGACGCGTTCGGCGCGCACTTCGCGACAGAGGGCGTGCTGCGCAGCGCGGTTAGGGACGGCACTGAAGCCTATCTCGCCGCCATGCGCTACTATTTCGACATGATCCTGGGCCCGTTCAAGCGCCCGTTCGTCGTCAACGCGATCGAGCGCGTCCGGGGACTCGACGTCCGGATGGTGCTGACGGGTCACGGCCCGGTGCTCGACAACGGCCTCTCCGAAGTCCTTCCGCTGTATGAAAAATGGTGCGAAGCGCCGGAAAAAACAAAAAAGCGCGTCGTCATTCCGTACGTTAGCGCGTACGGATACACCCGCGCCCTGGCCGGGGCGGTCGCGGCCGGCGTTCGCGCCGCCGGCGATATCGACGCCAACCTCTATGACATGGAAACCGCGGACGCGTCCGCGGTTCTCTCCGACCTTGAACATGCGGATGGCCTCCTGCTCGGATCGCCGACGATCCTTGGCGACGCGCTCGCGCCGATCCTGTGCCTGACAACGCGCATATGCTGCCCGATCCACGGCGGCATGCGCGCGTCGGCGTTCGGCAGCTACGGCTGGAGCGGCGAAGCGGTGCCGAACCTGCTCGAGCGCCTGCGCCAGCTCAAAATGAAGGTCGCCGACGAGGGTTTCCGCGCCCGGTTCAAGCCGACGGACGCTGACCTTACCGCCGCAACCGAATTCGGCCTTTCGTTCGCCCGTTCGCTGTAATCGCCTTTCCCGCGGCCTTCGCCGCGATCAGCGCTTCATACCGCGCCACCACACTGCCCATCAGCGCCGTCCACGGCACCGGAATCGTGTCGCGGGCGGCCTGTCCCATTTTCAGCAGCGCCTCCGGGCCGGAAAGCCCGCGCCGGATCGCCTCCGCGAGGGAGGCCGCGGTGTCCTCGCACATCAGCGCGCTGACGCCGTCCACGGCGCACTCGGCCGCGTTGCTCCCTTTGATCAGCACCGGCGGCGTGCCCATCGCGGCGGCCTCGCGCACCACCATCGGCGCGTTGTCGTACAGCGACGGGAACACAAACATCTTTGACAGCGCGTACAGCCCGTCCAGTTCACGCGTCGTGCCGATGTGGCCGATCAGCCGGGTTCTGTCTCCGATCCCAAGCTCATTGATCTTATGCAGAATCTCGTCGTGATGCGGCCCTTGCCCGGCCAGCAGCATGCGGAAGGCGAGCCCTTCCTCCTTCAGCAGCTTCACGGCTTCCAGAATCCGCAGAATGTTCTTTTTCCAGTTGATCTGCCCGACATACAGCAGGATGTGCTCGCCGTCGCCGATCGCGTAGCGCGCCTTGAGTTCCGGAATCACCGCGTCGTCCAGCTCGCGCAGATCCGTTCCGTTCGGCATGACGATGATTTCCCGGTCGTATCCGTAGTCGCGCAGCGTCCTCGCGCTGGTTTCGCTAACCGCCCACACCTCATCGCATTTTTCGAAAAACTCCACGACCTGCTTCGTGCCAAAGCGCGCGAGCGCCTCGCTTTTGAGCGTCTGGCGAAAATCGTCGTAGAACTTCGAATGGAACGTGCCGACGACCGGCAGCCCGCGCCGCTTCGCGAGGCGCAGCCCGCTTCTGCCGAGCATGAACGGCGAATGCACGTGTACGATGTCGAGCCTCGTCATCCGCACGCGCTTTTCAAACTGCGCGTCCAGTTGCGGCAGGCCCACGCGGTACGGCATCCTGCCGGGCATCTGCATCGTGTTGTAGTCGATCACCTGGAACGGGTAGTCGCCGAGGTAGCCCATGTCCGCCATCGGCGCGAACACGTAGCACGGATGCTTCATTCTGCCCAGCGTCTGCGCATAACTGAGCACCACGCGGCCGACGCCGTCGACGATCGGGAGGAATGAATCGGTGTACTGCCCAATTCGCATGCCCTTCTACTCCTTTTTCAGGCTTTTCCGCTTCAACGAAACATAACCCGCCACGACGACCACCAGCGCCGCGCCCGCGTCCGAGACGATGTCCTTCATCGTGTCCAGCAGCGCTTCCCGGCCCACCAGTGGCACGCCTTCGTCGGTCAGGTACTTTTGCATGTTGAGGCCCATCACGCTGTCGATCGTGAATTCATAGATTTCCCATATCGCACCGAGCGCCAGCGCAAAACAGAACGCGAACAGTGCGATGAAAAACGGACTGAGGCGCACATGCGAATGCGCCATATCGTTCAAGTTCATCACCAGGATCAGCCCGAGGCTCGCCAGCGCGCCGCCGGAAAACGTGTGCAGCAGCGTGTCCCAGTGCGGCACGCGGTAGTAAAACGACAGCACCTCGCCGAGGAACACCGCGCAGTACAGAAACACATAGTACAGCACATAGATCGAGTTCGGGATCGGAATCGACCACTTTTTCGCGACGATGGACGGCAGCGTCATGACGCAGATCGCGAGCACGCACTGCACGAGCATCAGCGTGTGGTCCGCGCGCCGCATCGAGGCGCCGTCCGGGTTTGTCGTGCCCGGCGCGAAGATCAGCCGGACCAGCGTCAGCAGCGCCGACAGCACAAGCGAAACAAACAGGATCCATCCCATAATCTTCCGGTAGTCGCGCTTTTTCGCGTCCTTCACGTGGGCCTCACTCCCTGTATTGTGTTGCTTATTCATTTCTGTATGGCGCGCGCGGTTCCTCCTTGCGTCCGGTAAGAATCTGATAAGAATACAATAAAAATGGCGTTATATCCCTGCCCGGCGCTGCGACCGGACCGCCCAAAACGCGATCGAGCACAGCACCAGCGCGGCGCCGCACAGCGCCACGGCCCCGGGCGCTTCGCCGGTGAAGAGCACCACCCAGATCGGGTTGAACACCGCCTCGCTCATGCCGATCAGCGACACCGCGAGCGGCGGGCAATGCTGCACCGCCAGCGCGTATAATATATAGGGAATGCCAAGCTGCACGATGCCCAGCAAAAGGACGCCGCCGACCGCCGCGCCGGTGAACTGGACGCCGGCCGACAGCAGAAACGGGATGCCGACCAGCGCCGTGATCCCGTGCGCGATCACGATGCCGCTCATGCAGGTCGCCTGCGGCGCGCCGCAGGTCACGATGTACGTCGCGGCCAGCAGCACACCGGACACCAGCGCGACCGCGTTCCCCAACAGTTGCCCGGAGGATAGCTTATCCAGAAAGAACATCGTGATGCCGATCATCGTCAGCGCTACCGTGATCACGTCCAGCGCCCGCGCGGGCTTTTTCCGGAACAGGACGTTGTAGACGAGCACAAACACCGGCGCGCTCGACTGGATGACGATTGCGTTGGCGGCCGTCGTCAGCTTGTTCGCGAGCGTGAAGCACAAAAACATCGCCGACATGATCGCCCCGTTCAACAGGCTTGTGCGGTCGAGCCGGAACGCGATTTTCGCGGCGCGCATGTACGCCGCCATCACGCATCCGGCCAGAAGGCTCCGCACGCCCGCGATCGCGGGCGCGGGCCACGGAATCCACTTGATCATCACGCCGGAAATGCTCCAAAGCAGCGTGCAGAACAGAATCAACACCATGCCCCTGCGCTCGTTCCTCTTCGCGTCCATCCGGGGAAATCCCTCCATAATTCACGTTTGAGCGGTTTCGCCGACGCATGAACCCGGTTCATGCGGTTGTTTCGGCTTCCTCCCGTTTCATCCGCCGCACCGTCGGGATCAGCAGCAGACCCGCCGCGATCAGCAGCGCGCCGTTGAACCCGAACACCGCCCGGATGCCGAACCACTGCGCTGCGACGCCGCCCGCCAGGCTCCCGACGACCTTGCTGACGCCGAACGCGACCAGCATCAGCAGCGCCTGCGCCGATCCCTTCAGCGCGTCGGGCACGCGCCGGTTGATGTACAGCGCCGGAAAAAACTCAAAGCACGCCATGATCGACACCGCCGGAATCTGCGCGAGCACCAGCAGCCACTCGTTCTGAAACGCCGCCAGCCCGATCCAGCGGATCGCGTTGAGCAAAAAGCCGATCAGCAGCCAGTCCCATACGCTCAGTTTCTTCGCCAGCCGGTCACCGAACAGCAAAAACGGCAGCTCCAGCAGAACCGATCCCAGCAGCATCGCGCCGGTCATCAGGTTGCCGACGCCTATGTCGCCCATGTATTTTGAGAAGAATGACAAGTAGAACTGCTGCGTCACGCTTACGATGAACACCATCAAAAGCAGCCAGTTAAAGTGGCGGTCGCGCGTCAGCTCGCGCATCGGCACCTTTGTCCGCCCGTGCTGGTGTCCCGCGACCGCAGGCATGCGGCACGCCGCCAAGCAGGACAAAAGATAGATCACGCCGATCAGCTTAAAAAGGCCCGACAGGCTTCCGACCAGCAGCGCACCGGTTGCCAGCGCGCCGATCTGGAACCCGACCGTCCCGAGCAGCCGCACCGGACCGTACGGCCTGCCCTGGCCCTCAAGGTATTCCAGCGCGATCGCCGTGTAGGCGGGCGAGATCGGCAGCGAGATCACCATGTACGCGGTCATGCCGGTCAGCAGCGCCGCAAAGCCCGTCAGCCGGTCGATTACAAAGCACGCGGCGGAAAGCGCCAGCAGCAGCCCGGCAAGCACCCGCCGCTTGGTTTTCGCGCGGTCGGTCAATATGCCCCAATACGGTTGCAGCAGCACGCCGGCAACCGTCGGCACGGCCATCAGAACGCCGATCTGCGCGTCCGTCAGGCCAATCTCGCCGAAATACTTCGGCAGGAACGTCGTGATGCTGTAGGTTGAGAAATAGATCAGGTAGAACGCGATCATCGCGATGTTCCGCGAAGACCGAAATTCCCGGGCCGCCCATCCACGCTGCTGCATGGTACTATCGTACTGATTCTTTTCAAAAAGTCAACGGGCAATCGCGTGGGAGGTAGGGGGATTTCATTGTAAATGAAATCCCCCTGTCCCTATCCGCTCCCCCTCTGGACAAGTATCCATGCACATGCTACACTGCCGCCATGAAACAAAAATGGATCGGCAACCTGCTACTGATAATGACCGCGATGATCTGGGGCGCCGCCTTCGTCGCGCAGCGCGTCGCGATGGACGACATCGGCCCGCTGACGTTCACCGCCGCGCGCAGCTTCATCGCGGCGCTCGCGCTGTGGCCCGTCGCCCTTTGGTTTCGGCGCGGCGGCCGCGCGCCCGCGCCGGATGTCCGCCGCCAGACATGGATGGGCGGCCTTTGCTGCGGCGTGGTGCTGTTCGCGGCCAGCGCGAGCCAGCAGCTCGGCCTCGTCGAAACGTCCGCCGGAAAGGCTGCTTTCATCACGACGCTGTACATCGTCCTCGTGCCGCTGGTCGGCCTCTTTTTCCGCAGGCGCACGTCGCCGAATGTCTGGATCGCCGTGGCCGTCGCGGCCGCCGGGCTGTACCTGCTGTGCATGCGGGGGGATACGGCCATCAGCGGCGGCGACCTGTTCGTGCTGCTCTGCGCGTTCCTGTACACGGCGCATATCCTCGTCATCAGCCATTTTTCAAGGCGCGCCGACTGCGTCATGATGTCCTGCGTCCAGTTCCTCGTCGCGGGTGCGCTGAGCCTGATTACGGCGCTCCTGTTTGAAACGCCGCGCCTCGCGCAGCTCTCGGCCTGTCTCTGGCCGCTTTTGTACGCCGGCGTGTTCTCCAGCGCGGTCGCCTATACGCTGCAGATCATCGCGCAAAAGCGCACCGACCCGACGGTAGCCTCGCTTCTGATGAGCCTCGAATCCGTATTTGCCGCGCTTTCCGGCTGGATTTTCCTCGGCGAACTGTTCACGCCGCGCGAGTGGGTCGGCGCGCTGCTGATGCTCGGCGCGATCCTGCTCGCGCAACTTCCGGCATCCAGAAAACAAAAACGGGCCGCGCAAACCGTATGATTAGGAAAGGGTGATCCGACATGGACGAGGCGCCGCTCCGCGCCATGAAACAGGACGCCTACTACCTCGCCTATGAGCGCCGGTATCGCCTTGTCCGCGAGGCCGGTGGCGAAGGCTGGGGCCACACGCCGGACGACGCCGATCTTTCAGAAACGCTCGCCGGGTGGGTTTCGGAAAACGGCCTCGCCGGTCGGCGCGTCATTGAATGCGCGTGCGGCGAAGGCGCGTCCGGCGTAATCCTGTCGCGCCTCGGCTGCGCGTACAGCGGCTTCGACATCGCGCCCACGGCCGTTGAGGCGGCGCAAGAAGCGCTTGCCGCGTTTCCCAAGGCGTCCGCCGCGCTCGGCGACATGACGGAACCGCGGCCCGGCGGTCCGTATGACGCCGCGCTCGACGTGATGGGCTTTCACATGCTCGTCGTCGACGCCGACCGGACGCGCTACCTCCATATCCTCCGCGCCTGCTTAAAGCCCGGCGCGCCGGTGCTGTTCTTTCGGGAATCCCACCGTGAAAACGCGTACGACGGCCCGGTCGAATCGTTCGATGCGTGGCTTGCCCGCACCGGCGACGACTATGAGACGCCGGGGAAGCGAACCGCTCGGCGCGGCGACGGCGAAGTCGATGTCTGGATGCCGCTCGTACCGGCGCGGGCAAAGACCGTTTCCGGGTATCGGGCCGAACTCGAGGCCGCAGGCTTCTCCGTCGAATCCATCCTTTTGTCAGAACCGAACACCCAGTGCCCGTTCAGCGTCAACATACGCGCGCGCGCCCGCTGATTTCAAACGCCTTATCCTACCGCCGCGCTCCACGGCATACGCTTCCTTGTAAGGAGGCGATCCTGCCTATGGGAGCGTATCGCAGATGGCAAATGCTGCTGCGCCGCGAGGACGGCGCGCCGGGCGGGTTCATCCGCGTCGAAATCGCAGGTGAAAAGGCCACGGTGGAAGTCCGGGCGAGCGGCGTCGGCGCAGGCGCGTCGGCGCGGCTTTTTGGAAAAGACGGCGCGGAACCGTACGAACTCGGCGGCGCGCCAAAGGGCGCGGCGACATTTCACGCGCGCGCGGACGCGGTCGCGAACCAAACCTGGGCGGCGATTTTCGAGAACGGCAAACCGGTGCTGGTCGGCGGCGAGGGCGCGTCGTTCGCGTCGGCGCGGCCCAAAGTGAAACAGCCGCCGCCGGATGCGAAACCGGTTTTGCAAAAACCGGCCGAACGCCCGAAACAGGCGGAACCACCCGTCGGCTGGCAGATCACGCGCGTTTCGGCGGCCGGTCTGCCCGAGCGGATCGCGGGGCAATACCTTGCGGACGGCAGGGTCACGGCCGTGCTGCACGGCGTCGCGGGCGCGTACGGCCCGGAACCGCCCGCTGGCCTCGAAGGCTTTGCCTGGCAGGGCGGGTATTGGACAAAAGTCACCGCGGTGTGAAGGCGGAACGCCCAGGCGATTCCCCGTAAATGAATCGCCATTCAGGAGCGCAACAAACCCGTGCGCTCCTTTGCCGGATATGGTATACTGTACGCGACAGGACAGCGGAGAAAAGGAGCACGAACGATGATTGACCTGGATGTTGCGCAATTCTGGAAAGACGACGAAATCGCGCATCGGGATAACTGTTTCCACAACGGGCCGCAGGTTGCGCTCGGCATCCGCATGAGCGACGAATGCGTCTATGACGAGCTCGGCGAACCGGGCCATCCCTGGGAGCCCGAGCAGCGCGCGCGGCGGATCGAACTGAACAAACGTTACAATGACAAAGCCGAGAAGATCGTCGGTCTGCGCCTGCTGCAGGAATCGTTCCCGCCGGAGGACGCTTCTTTTCCGGAAATCCGGCGCATCGGCGAGGCGTTCGGCGGGCGGTATCTGTACCACAACCACACCGAATGGCTCGAAGGCGACGCGCCGGACGAAAAAGCGCTTGAAAAGATTCTGAACCGCGTCGAGACGATGGACTTTCGCGCGTTCATGCTGCCGGTCAATTGGGAGAGCGAAAAAAAGCGCATCTTTGAAACCTATGGCCTCATGCCGTCACCGGTGCGGTTCATCCGCGGCCCGGTGACGCTTGCCGCGTCCATTTACGGCGTCGAACCGCTGATGTACCTGCTGGTTGACGAGCCGGAGCTCTGCGAGCGCTTCTCCCGGGCGATCGCGCACGCCGCGCTGTCGATGGCGAAGGTCATGGACGAGGAGGCCGGTGTGACCGCGCAGTCGCTGCCCGGCTACGGCTTCAACGACGACAACTGCTGCCTTTTGTCGCCTGAAATGTACGAAGCGTTCGGGTATCCCGTGCTCAAAACACTGTTTGACTACTATAGCCCGAACCCGGGCGACCGGCGGTATCAGCACTCCGACAGTGCGATGGGCCACCTGCTGCCGATCCTCGGCCGGCTTGA
Organism: Eubacteriales bacterium; assembly: GCA_031550455.1. GTDB lineage: Bacteria > Bacillota > Clostridia > Christensenellales > Aristaeellaceae > Avichristensenella. Next base: position 2,823 of record JAVBOQ010000220.1, on the reverse strand, counting down.
CTTGAACGGCGTTAACTTCGGCCCGACGGTGCTCACGCCGGACATCCGCAGGCACCTGCCGCACGCCCGCATCGACGGCTGCATCTCGCCGATGACGTTCATGCGCAATGAAACCGCCAAACTGATCGAAGAAACAAAGCGCGACTGCGCCGACGGCCTTTTGTATGGCGGCGTCAATATCTCAACAGCCGGTTCGATCAACAACGGCAGCCTGCTCGAGAGCATGCGGGTCGTGATGGGCGTGATCCAGCAATACGGGCGGCGCTAAGGCGAAGGTCCAGGGGGACTCCTCCTCCTGGACCTTCGTTCAAGGCCTTCATTTTTCCCTTCCTCCCGCAATTTCTTTCTTCCTTTTTCGCGTATCGTGCGGTATAATCATACGGTCAGTCCCGGCCCACGACAGTAGCACGGCAGGCGGGGCGGCTTTGCTTTATCCAAAGCGGAAAGACGGTAGAATGGGAGGACGCATATGATCTGGAATCCCGATATGGAGACGATGCCGCGCGAGGAAATGCGCGCGCTGCAGCTCGACCGCCTGAAAGACACGGTTCGGCGTTGCTACGCGAACACGCCGCTGTACCGGCGGCGGTTTGATGAAATGGGCATTCATCCGGAAGACATCCGGACGCTCGAGGACCTGCGTCGCGTGCCGTTTACGGTCAAGGACGACCTGCGCGAGAATTACCCGTATAACCTGCTCGCGGTGCCGATGCGCGAAATCGTCCGGCTGCACGCGTCGAGCGGCACCACCGGCAAGTCGATCGTTGCCGGGTACACGCGCGGCGACCTGGACGTCTGGGCCGAGTGCGTCGCGCGGCTGGCGTCCGCCGCGGGTGTCCGCGAGGACGACATCGCGCAGATTTCGTTTGGGTATTCGCTGTTCACCGGCGCGTTCGGGCTGCATTACGGCCTGGAAAAGATCGGCGCGGCGATCATCCCGATTTCTGGCGGCAACACCGAGCGGCAGATCACCGTCATGCACGATTTCGGCGCGACGGTGCTGGTCGCGACGCCGTCGTACGCGATGTATCTGGCCGAGGCCGCCGAAAAGCTCGGCCTGATGGACGGCATGAAGCTGCGCATCGGCCTGTTCGGCGCGGAAAGCTCCACGCTCGAAATGCGCCGGGAGCTTTCGCGGCGCTGGGGCATCGTCTCCACGGAGAACTACGGCCTGACCGAGATCATCGGCCCAGGCGTCGCCGGCGAGTGCGACGCGTTCGCGGGGCAGCATTTTAATGAAGACCATTTCCTGCCGGAGATCATCGACCCGAAGACCGGCGAGGTGCTGCCGGACGGCGAAACGGGCGAGCTGGTCATCACGACGCTGACCAAGCGCGGCCAGCCGATGCTGCGCTACCGGACGCGCGACATCACGAGCCTTGTCTACGAGCCGTGCGCCTGTGGCCGGACAAGCGTCCGTATGGCGCAGATCAAGGGACGCAGCGACGATATGCTGATCATCCGCGGCGTCAACGTGTTCCCGTCGCAGATCGAGGCGGTGCTCCTTACGATCCGCGGCATCGGCCCGCATTATGAAATCGAAGTCACGCGGCAAAACTACCTCGACCGGCTGACCGTCAAGGTCGAATTGGTCAGCGGCGAGCTGCTCGAGCGCTGGAGCGAATTGGAGTCTCTCGAAAAAGAGACGCACGAAAAGCTGCGCTCGGTGCTCGGTCTCGACGTGGACGTGCGGCTGGTGTCGCCGAACACGTTAAAGCGCTTCGAGGGCAAGGCGCGCCGCGTCACGGATTTGAGGGATAAAGTATGAGCGAAAAAGCATTGCTGCTGGGCAATGAGGCGATCGCGCGCGGCGCGTGGGAGGCTGGCGTGCTGGTCGTGTCGAGCTATCCCGGCACGCCGTCGACCGAGATCACCGAGGCGGTCGCGCAGTATCCGGAGATCAACGCGGAATGGGCGACGAACGAAAAAGTCGCGATGGAGGTCGCGTACGGCGCGGCGATGGCCGGCGCGCGCGCGATGACGTGCATGAAGCACGTCGGCGTCAACGTCGCGGCCGACCCCTTGTTTACGGCGGCCTACACCGGCATCCGCGCGGGCCTTGTCGTCGTCGTCGCGGACGACCCGGCGATGTTCTCGTCGCAGAACGAGCAGGACAGCCGCTACTACGCGCGGAGCGCGCATGTGCCGATGCTCGAGCCGTCCGACGCGCAGGAGTGCAAGGATTTCATCAGGCTGGCGTTTGAACTGTCCGAAAAGTACGACACGCCCGTGTTCGTCCGCACAACGACGCGCATCGCCCACGCGCGCTCGCCGGTGACGCTCGCGCCGCGCGCGGAAGTGGCGGTCAGGGCGTTTGAAAAGGAACCGCAGAAGTACGTGATGATGCCCGGGTTCGCCAGAAAGCGCCATCCGGTCGTCGAGGCGCGGGAAAAACAAATGGCGCGGGACGCGAACACATTTGACATCAACCGCGCGGAAAAGAGAAGCGGCGCGCTCGGCGTCGTCTGCTCCGGCGCGTGCTATCCGTACGTGCGCGAGGCCGCGCCCGACGCGTCGACGTTCAAGCTCGGCATGGTTTACCCTCTGCCGATGGACGCGCTCCGGGCGTTCGCGGCGTCGGTCGAAAAGCTGGTCGTCATCGAGGAACTCGAACCGTTCCTCGAAGACGCGCTGAACGCGGTCGGCATCAAAGCGTCCGGCAAGGACAAAACCGGCCTGCAGGGTGAGCTTGGCGTGCGCGCGGTGCGAAACGCGCTCTTTGATACCGATTCGGAACCCGCCGCGTCTCCGCTTGCCGTGCCGCGTCCGCCGGTGCTCTGCCCCGGCTGTCCGCACCGGGCGACGTTCCACATCATCAAAAAG
>JAVBOQ010000056.1:0-8938 GCA_031550455.1 Eubacteriales bacterium | reverse complement strand
TTAAGCAGGATTCCAAAGGGCAGCGCCCTTTGGCGTCCCTCGTCCCTCGTCCCTCGCCGCCTCCGCCCGTTCACCGCGCGCGCCAGCGGACAAAGTCCACCATTTCCCGTGCTGTGGCGGTCAGCCGCGCGGGCTGCGCGGTGAAAAACTCGACCACCGGCTCGTTTTTCGTGATGTTCCAGATCCCTGCGACGCGGCCGTTGACCGCGATGGTCGGGTTGCATATGCCGGACTTTAGAATCACCCGGCTCTTGTATTCCGCGGGCAGGACGGCGCTGCGCTCGGCGTAAGACACAATCAGCGGATCAAAGCCGGACAACAGCGTGATCTCGGGAATGTCGGCGGTGTCTTCCCCGGCGCCAAAGCTGTAATACCGCTGGCCTTCCAAATCAAAGTGGTCGCAGTCGTCCAGCGGCAGTCCGCGAAGCTTTTTCGCGTCATCCTTCCAGTAGCCAAAGAACCAGGCCGCGTCCGCGAGCGTCGCGGGGCCGTAGACCGCGAAGAACCTGCGCAGCAACCCAGGCAGCACCTCGTCCCGCGTCTCCGTCGGTTCCGCGCTGATCAAGTCAAAATCGCGGCTTGCCATGTCGCGGAACGCCACCTTCCCGATCCTTGCCAGATAGACGAAAACGCCGCCCCACGGCGAAAACATCGCGTCAATGAAGCCCGGCTCATAATCGCCGTCAAAAATCCGGCGGAATTCGACGCGGGAATAAACGCCGTCCTCCATGTACCGGAGCACTTCCTCCGCAAACGCTTTGACGGCTTCCGTGCCGAAGTAGCGAAAGAGGTACGAGTCGTCCGAATGCAGCGCAAGCAATTGCTGCAAATCCTCAAACGCCACGCCGTGCAGCGTGCCGCGATAGAGCCATGTTTTGGTCAGCAGGGTTTTCCAGCCGGTGATGTCCGCGCCGCGGATCAGCGCGGAAAAGGGCACGTTGCGGTAAAACCAACTGTGCAGTCCAAGGAGCTCATGCGCCAGCGTCACGATGTCCTCACATCTGCGCGAAAGGAACAGCCCGTGCATGCGCCTGCGGCGGATATGCTCGGTCAGATTGCGTTCGCTCATAGGTTCACTCCTCTTACGCCTATGCGTATGCCTCGGCCCGGGTATCAGTATAACCGATCATCGGGGTCATATCAATCGGTGGTTGCCCCTAAATATGAATCCGCGGAACGGCAAAACCGTCCGCGGATCCGTGCGTTCAGACCGGACAATACTCTACTCGATCCGGATGGCCTCCGGGTCGTATATTTCAAGCCCGACATAGCCGGTCAGCAGATCGTCCATGCCCCAGGTCGCGTCCACGGCGCGCGCGGTCGCGAAGGCTGTCAGCACCGCGTCGATTTCTTCGGGCGTCATGGGGATGCCGTCCTCGGAAAACTCCGGCAGCGTTTCCACATCCTGCCAGAAGGCTTCCGACGCGGGCGTCCTGGCTTCCCACAGGATGGACAGCGCGTCAAAGCCGGTCAGGCCGCTCAGCACCCTGTTGAACTGCTCGAACCGGGCAGCCGGTGTCTTCGCGGCGACCGCCGTCTGCAGTTGCCGCGCGTTTTCCGGCGACGCGAGCGCTTCGGTCAGCTTCGCCTCATCCGCCTGGTAGAAATCCCGCAGCGCGACGCGCACCGGCGAATCTTCCGCGGTCAGCGATTCTTCGCCAAAGTATCCCGCCAGCATCTCGTAAAGGATCGTCGAGGCGGTCTTCGTGTCCGTGATGGACTTGGCGTCCAGACCGTGCTTTTCAAGCAGCGCTTTCACCTCGGGGATCGCCGTAAAGAGCGTTCCGCCGATGTTCAGCAGCGTCTCGCTCTGCGAAATTACGGTTCGCCATGGCAGCATGATTTTGAACGCCTGCACATGCTCAAGCGGCACGGACAGCGGCATGCCGATGCCCGCAAAGCCCTCCTCCCAGGCAGGGTAGCCGGGCGCGGACAGGTCGACGATTCCGGTGTCCTTGCCAAAAAGCGCGTCGGTGCCGACACCCTGCCAGGACGCGTCCGTGCCGATCTCGCCTGACACCAGATCCTCCATGCCAAAGTAGAGCCCTAGCGCCAGCGAAAGCGGAAGGCGCGAGACGACATAGCCGCACAGGCATTTTAGCTCAGGGTTGTAGTAAAGCCCTTCAAGCGAAAGAAGCAGCGTCCCGTCTTCGGCCTCGAGCAGCGGCAGCATGCCCTGGCCGAACGACTCGTCCGCGATGAACAGCAGGGACGGATCGTCGCCCGGGACGACCTTGATGTCGAGCGTCTCCATCAGGGGCACCAGGCCGTATTCGTTTTCGCCGGCCATTGTCACGGAGCCCGCGCCCGGCTGGCCGCCCGTCACGACGCCTTCCTCGACGGAAACGTCGCCTTCCGCAGTCCAGCCCGGGAACAGATCCGCGGACAGCTTGGCGAGCGTCATATCCTCCGCCATGTCCGGCGTGACCTGTTTCGCGGTCGCGGATGTCTCGGCGTCCGCGGCCTCCTGGCCCTCCTCGGCGTTCGCCTGCACGACGTACAGCTCCGCGCTTTCGCCCTCGCGCAGGATGCTCACGCCGTCCACGATGAACGGGTGATCGAGCTGCGGGAACACATACCCGGTCACGGCGGGGGCTTCGACGGTGTTGGAGGCGTTGCCGCCCACGCGCACGCTGTTGCCGCCGCCGCCGGTCTCGAGGATTTCAAAGGACAGGATCTCCGCCGTGACGAGTTCCGCCCACGTAAACGCTTCAAAGCTCCAGACTTCCCCGACGGTCAGCGGCTGCATCGGCGCGCCGCAGGCCCGGCAGGCACTGCCGACAAACGTGTGCGGCTGGGTGGTCGAGGTCATTTCCGTGCTGACGATCAGGCCGCAGTCGGCGCAGGTCTTCGTGGCCATCCGCTGCAGCGCGTGCGTGCCGTCCCTTTGATCGACCGCCGCGACGACTGCCATATCCGTGCGCGTTTTTGCATGGGTGCAGGCGATCTGCTCGCCGCAATCCGCGCATTTTCCGTCTTTGATCGTATGGGCGGCCGCGCGGGACACTTCTTCGGTTTTTGCGTATCCGCATTTGCTGCACTTGTGCTGAACGACCTCAATGGCCGTATGGTAGGTCTTGTCCCGTTTTTTGTATTGCGCGCTTAGCACCTTGTCGCGGAAGGTGTGGCTGCAGGGCTTTGTCGTGGCGGTCGGCTTGCCGCCGCTGAGCGTGAAGCCGCATTCACATTTGCCGCCGACGAAATTGTGCGCCTCGTTTTTCCCGTCCACATTCCGGGTGAACTCTTTTTTGCAACTGTCGCACCGCACCCTGATCGTGCCGCTGGTCGAGTGGTACTTGCTGTTTACCGGCAACAGCTTGACATCTGACGAAATCTGCGTTGTCTTGCTGTGCGGGCAGCCGACCTGCGCGCCGCATTTCGTGCATTTGCCGCTGCCGTTTAACGTGTGGTTTTCATAGCCCTGCGACACCTTTTCGTGGCTTACGAACACGTTGGTGTACGTATAAATATCCCACTCGCGAAAGATCTCGTGCTTGGTTGAATCGACTTTCTTGTATGTGTATTTCACGTGTCTCTCCGCGAGAGCGAGCGCGGGCGTCAGCAGCAGCGCCGCGAGCAGCAGCATGGCGAGAACCTTGCGAACCGAATGACGCATGGAAACCCCTCCTTCTTATTTCGGCTGTCGCCGTCAGTAAACGACCTTGAACGTCGCGGTCGCCGCGATCTCGTAGTCGATGAGCTCATGCACGGTGTATTCGCCGTACGGAAGCGAGCCGTATTCCTTGACCATCGCGGCAAAGTACGCGCGAAGGTCGTCATACAAGGTCGTGCGGTCGCTGTTGTTCGTATAGGACCTGCCCTCTTGCCAGAGCTGGTCCCCGTTCGGCGCGATGATGACCAGTTGCATGTCCGCTTGCCACGCCGAGGCGTCGGAAACCCGTACGCTGCTGATGAGATAGGGGACTTGCTTTCCGCTGACGATTTCGTCGATCTGCCCGCGCGTGAGGAGCGCTGCGGACATATCGGACAGGCTGCCGCCCGCAAACGAACCGAGGAAGCCGTCGATCGGCGCGCCTGCGGGGAACAGGAACAGGCCTGTTTTGGAGGCCTTCCAGCCGTGGCCGCCGTACTTATCCGCGGGAACGGTGTACGTAATATCCGTGTTGTTTTTCTGCGAGAGCGGCGTTACCTCGATGGCGTATGTCGCGAACGGGCGCAAGCGGAAAGACGCGCTGGAATTGTCCTCCGCGCTCAGGCTTTCTTCTGCCTTGTCCAGGAATTTTGTTTTGTTTGTGACGGTGAAGGTCTTTGTCACCACGCGCTTTTCCGGAACCAGCGATTCCCTGATCTCCACGGTCACCATGCCGTTGCCGTCGTACCGGGTGTCAAGCAAAAAATCCGGCCCGAAGGTGATCGATTTCCCCTTTTTATTAGACAGCGGCTCCAGCGACGCGATCGGGTTGTCGTGCAGATACGCGCTGGATAGGTTTTCAAGCTTCGCCAGCGGGTCGATTTTCTTGATCGTGTTCTTTCTGGCCATCAGCAGCGACAGATTGGCCAGCTTGCCGACGGGCGTCAGGTCCGAAATGTTGTTGTTTGATATGTAAAGTATGCGGAGGTTGGTCAGTTTTGACATGTTGGGCAGCGCCTTGATATGGTTGTACGCCAAATCGAGGGAATCCAGCGAAACCAGGCTCGAGACGGCCGCCACGTTGGCGATCTCGGCGTTGTGCGCGCTCAGTTCGCGCAGATTCGTCAGCTTTTCGAGGCCCGCCAGCGTTGTTACGTTCGTTACCGCGATGTTGAGCGCTTCCAGTTGGGTCAGCCCAGCGAGCGGGCGCAGGTCTTCCACATCGGTGACTGCCAGGTTCAGGCTCCGAAGGGAGGTCAGGCCCTTTAACGCCGTCAGATCGGCGATGCCCGTGGCCTGCAGGTTCAGTTCTTCCAGGCCCGTCATCACGGAGAGGTCGGAAACATCCTGGACCGCTTTTCGCTCGTCATAAGACAGGGTGTTAAAATCCAGCGCTTTGATCTGCTTGAGTTCCGCCACGGTGAGCTGGCCGTCCGGCTTGCCGATCAGTTTTCTGACCATCGCTTCCATATGGTTGTCCGCGAACACATAGGGGATCACTGTGTCCATGGAAAGCCGCGCCGCCTCAAAATCTCCGGCCTGCGTTCCCTTGGGATAGACGAAGACCGCGAGCTTCTGCGCCTTCTGGTAAGCGATCGAAAATCCGGGCGCGTAGGCGTGCTGCAGCCGGATGATCTCGCCGGTGTCCGTCTTCTGGCGGTCGGCGATAAAGCCGAATTCCTTCTGAACCGCCTTCACAAACGCGTTGATCTTGTCCAGCGAGCGCGCCTCGTATGTCCGGATGGCGTCTCCCTGGTTGCTGACGGAAGCGCCGACGGGCTCGACACCCGCGTGCGCACCATAGTCCGGCAGCACGACAGCCCCTTCGCAGCGCGCGGCGCAAAGCGGCAGCGCGGTCAGGAGAATCAGGAAAAGGCAGGGCAACAACTTACGCGGCATGGAAGACATCCACTCCTTTTTCCGGATCCGAAGATCCGTTGCATTGAGGCGCGCTGCAAAGAGCGCGCCGGGCGCATGTACAAACATGGCCCCTGCGCGTATGATTGACGACATTTTAACACAAACACAGGTGGAATAAAATAGTAAAATCAGCATCAAAGGAATTCTGTCAGGGATTTTTATGCGTCGTTCGCGACGAAATGTGCTTTCTGTGTTTGTTTTTATACATAGTGATGGATGGCGCGGGGAAAGGGAAGCGCGGCCGCGCGACGGCGAGCCGCCGCCGCATGTTTTATCCGGGCGGTTGCTTGCTTTCCGGGCGGAGACGTGATAGAATATCATAGGTTCTAAATACAGGTATTGCAAAATTATGTGCACAATCGCATGAACAAAACCAAAGGAGGCGCGGCATGGACAAGCGGCACAAGGTCGGAATCGTCGTGGAAAGGTCGTTGGCCGAAACCCTTTTTTCTGCGCAGGACATACTTTTTTTGCGGACGTTTGCCGACGTAAACCCGGTGGAAGCGCTGCCGGAGAAGATCACCCGGGAGTTTATGCTGGAAACGCTTGAAGGCGCGGACGCGTGCATCACGTGCTGGCGGACGCCGTCGTTTACCGACGAGATGCTGGCCCAACTGCCCGGGCTGCGCTTCATCGCGCACGGCGCGGGCTCCGTCCGCAACCTTGTGCCGGCGTCGTTCTGGACGTCCGGGCGGCGCATCACGAGCAACGCCCCGATCATCGCCGAGGATGTGGCCCAGACGACGCTCGCGCTGATGTTAACGACGCTCAAGCAGCTCTGGGCGCTGAACGCGATGACGGCCGCCGGGCAATGGACAGGCGGGGAATACAACAAACTCGGCACCCGCAGGCTGGACGGCCTGACCGTCGGGCTGGTCGGCTGCTCGCTCGTGGGCAAGGAGACGATCCGGCTGCTTGCGCCGTTCCGATGCCGGATTCTGGTCGCGGACCCGTACCTGTCCCCGCTTGAGGCGGAACGGCTCGGCGTCAAGCTGATGGCGCTCGACGAGATGATTCCGCTGTGCGACGTGCTGTCGCTGCACGCGCCCGCGAACGAGGACTGCCGAAATATCCTCAACGCGCAAAACATTCCGACAATGAAGGACGGCTGCCTGTTGATTAACACGGCGCGCGGCCTGCTGGTTGACGAAGCCGCGCTGATTCGCGAACTGCAGACGGGGCGGATCACGGCGTGCCTGGACGTCACCAACCCGGAACCGCCGGCCCCGGATCATCCGTTCCGCGCGCTGCCCAATGTGCTGCTGTTCCCGCACATGGCCGGCGGGCATACGGTCAACGGACGCCTCCTGATGGGCAGAAATTGCATCATCGAGATTCACAACTACCTGATCAAAGGGCTGATCCAGTTCGAGGTGCGGCAGGAGATGCTGGCGCATATGGCATAATTGGGTATTGTCAAATGTCCACACATATGCTAAAATAACATAGGTACACAAAACAAGTATTATTTATTAGCCGCCCAGCGCGTGCATCTCAAATGCGGGAGGACCGTGCCGATGTGGGAAGCCTATCAGAACCGACGCGTACTCTTTGGCCCCAAAGCGCTGCAAAAAGCGCCCGACGCGCTGCGTGAGCTTGGCGCTTCCAATGTGCTGGTGATGGCGTATGACGCGACCGCGTATCCGGTTCGGTCAGCGCTTGCGGTGCTTTCTGACGCGGGCGTCCGCTATCAGGTGGACGAATCGATTCAGCGCGAGCCGGAAACCGGCGACGTTGACCGCGTGGCGGAGATCGCCCGGGCAGGCGGGTTTGACGCCGTGCTCGCGATCGGCGGCGGCAGCGTGCTCGACGCGGCGAAGGCGGTCGCGATGCTCGCGGCCAACGAAGGGCCTGTCGAGGCGTACCAGATGCAGCAAAAGGCCTTTACCGCGCGGCCGATTCCGTTCATTGCCGCGCCGACGACCGCCGGAACGGGTTCCGAGGCGACCAAGGTCAGCGTTGTGTATAACCCGAACAACGGCCTTAAAAAGAGCTTCTACAGTCCCTACATGATCGCCGATACCGTGCTGCTCGACCCGGAACTGACGGTCGGGCTGCCCGAGGCCGTCACCGTGAGCACCGGTGTCGACGCGCTGAGCCACGCGATCGAGTCCTATGTGTCGTTAAACGCGACGCGGGTCACCGAGATGTACGGCCGGGAGGCGATGCGGCTGGTCATCGGCAGCCTCCGCCGCTGCGTGGAGGCGCCGAACGACCTTGACGCGCGCGGCAACATGCTGCTGGCGAGCTACTTTGGCGGCGTCGCGATCGGCGCGGGCATCGGCCTTGCGCACATGATCGCGCAGCCGCTCGGCGGGCATCTGCACATCCCGCACGGCGTCGCCTGCGCGGTGTACCTGCCGCACGCGATGGCGTACAACTTGGAATACGCAACCGAAAAATACGCGGACATCGCCGGGATCTTCGGCGTTGAGGGCGCGGCCGGCCTGGATGCCGCGGCCGGCCTGGATGCCGCCCGTGAAGGCATCGCGCGCGTTCGGTCGTTTTTGCGCGCGCTCGGCGCGCCTTCCGACATCCGGCCGTTCCTGCCGGACAATTTCTCTTTGGACGCGGCCGTTTCGCTCGTCGAAGACGCGACCGGCCACATCAAGTGCAACCCGCGGCCGGTGACCCGCGAGGCCATCGCCCGCGCGATCGACTCGACCTGCTGAACCAGACAATATGGAGGGATGCCGAATGGGAAAGAAAGCAGTCATCGCTTCGTTCGCGATGAACAACCGCCGCCTGTGGGGCAAGTCGCAGCAGGAAATGATCGGCGTTACGCTGGACCTGATCGATTCCGTCGCCGGATACCATCCCGACCTGATCTGTCTGCCCGAGATTTTTCTAAAATCCGGCGGGGACGTCAAAAACCCGGACTGGTGGGCGATCACGCAGGAAATGACCGCGAAGCTTCAGCAAAAGGCCCGCGAGATCAACAGCTACATCATCGCCTCCGTGTATCAGCCAAGCGGCGCGTATGACGGCCTCAGGTTCAACTGCGGCCTGCTGATCGACCGGCAGGGCAACATCGCGGGCACCTACCGCAAACAGCACACGGTTGTCTCCGAGTCCGAGGTGACCGGCGTGATCCCGGCGGTCGACTGTCCGGTGTTCGACACAGACTTTGGCCGGATCGGCATGCTGATCTGTTTTGACATCGGCTGGCGCGCGACATGGCAGAAGATGGCCGACAAGGGCGCGCAGATGGTCGTCTGGCTGTCCGCGTACGACGGCGGCAACCTGCTGAACACGTACGCGGCGCATAACATGTACTATGTCGTGTCGTCGGTGCGCACCGACCACGCGCGGGTCATCGACATGACCGGCCGCACGATCGCGATGAGCTCTGACTGGAACGGCCTTTGCATGGCGACAGTCGACCTTGAAACGACGCTGTTCCACATCGACAGGCAGTTCCAGAAG
>JAVBOQ010000109.1:0-7693 GCA_031550455.1 Eubacteriales bacterium | reverse complement strand
ATAGGCCCTGAAATACGCCCAGGCGTTCACCGGGAACACCGCGTCGACCGGCTTTGCCTGGATCAGTTTCGGGGCGGGGTGATCCTTCGTGGGGAAACCAAGCGACTTCGGCGCGGTCGTGTACTTGCTCAGATCCTCGCCACCCAGTTCGGGATTCTTCAGATCCGCGAACGCGCCAAAGGATGCCGTGAGCATGGCAACCAGAAGCAGAATACCAACAAACCTCTTCATATGTGTGCACCACCCTTTCTTGACGGCTAGTAGCATAAATCATTTTTTTTGTCAATTATTCCCTCCCGGCGCGGAAACATGGAACCTGGCGCATGGGCGGCGGATATTGAACAAACAAGACGCCCCCCCCGGAGAGCCGGAGGGCGCAGGGCATAGCGCAGCGGGATCAGGTCGGATCGATCGACCACACGATGTACTCCTCCAGGGTCATGACATCGCGCGGATGGCGTCCAATCCAGCTCGGGGGGACGTTATTAGTGGGAAAAAATGTCGACTCCGTATAGAGCATCATGATGTGCTCGACGGAATCCGCATAATACGCCTCAAACGTGGGGTAATCCTCTCGGGCGGGCGGATAGCCCTGATAAACAGCAAACAAACGGGCCCTGAGATACGCCCAGACATTCACCGGGAACACCGCGTCGACCGGCTTTGCCTGGATCAGTTTCGGGACGGGGTGATCCTTCGTGGAGAAACCAAGCAACTTCGGCGCGGTCGTGTATTTGTTCAGATCCTCGCCGCCCAGTTCGGGGTTCTTCAGATCCGCGAACGCACCAAAGGATGCCGTGAGCATGGCAACCAGAAGCAGAATACCAACAAACCTCTTCATATGTGTGCACCACCCTTTCTTGACGGATAGTAGCATAAATCGTTTTTTTTGTCAATTATTCCCTCCCGGCGCGAAAACATTATGACATCGCACGGATAACGGCCAATCCAGCTCGAGGGAACCGGATCGCCGGAGCGAAACGCTTCGTCAACATAGCCATCTTGAAGATAAAGGACAAAAAACCCAAAGTACGCTTCAAACGTTCTGAACTCTTCCCGGATATGCGGAATGCGCTCATATTCGATCAGCAGAGCAGACCTGAAAAACGCCCAGACTATCATCGGGAACACCGCGTCGACCGGCTTTGCCTGGATCAGTTTCGGGACGGGGTGATCATTCATGGAGAAACCAAGCGACTTCGGCGCGGTCGTGTATTTGCTCAGATCCTCGCCGCCCAGTTGGGGGTACTTCAGATCCGCGAACGCGCAAAAACTCCCCCCGAAAGGCCGGAGGGAGCTTCTTGCGGGACTACTCAGGGGGGTGGCGACATCATACTAAAACATAAACAAGATGCGCGCTTCCAACGTCATGGAACGGCACGGATGCTTTCCGAAACAGTTCGGGAGAACCGAAGCATCTCACGGAAAACGCCTTATTGACGGGCCGTCTTGACGATTCCAGGACCCGTCAGCCCTCCGCCGTCTCCTCCACAATTTCCTGACGCATTTGATCGAGCCTGATATAGGTTTGCCGCCCGACGACGCCGTCGGCCGAAAGGCTGCAGGCGGCCTGCATTTCCCGTACGGCGCGCAACGTTTCGTCGCCGAAGTATCCATCCGGCTCGCCGAACAGGAAGCCCAGCTCGATCAGCCGCACCTGCAGATCCTTCACCGCGTCGCCTTTGGACCCGAACCGCAGCACCGGGCGGTCGCCGCCGGTCATCAGCCCCGGCGCGACCTCAGGATCGGGCACAATCAGATTGCCAAAGATATACCCGTCATTGCTGCCGTATCGCACACGGAGCCAGCCGCCCGCGATCTCGACGACGGTCAGTTCCGTGCCCTGCATCAGAATCATCATCGACTCGCTGTCGGCTGAAGGCCCGCGCCGCAGGTGCGCGTTGGTTTTCAGATGCGCCTGCGCGGGAAGCGACATCGACGCCGCCGCGCCTGTGGCGAACGCCAGTAGCGCCAGCAGCGAAAGCGCGAATGTTACCATACGTTTCATGCCCATACCTCCACACTTTTTATGGAGCGTATCAAATGATATTGCATATGTCAATTATATTTCCAGAAATTACTTGACGGCGGAAGCCTGCATAAGATCGCGTCCGGCAGCCAAAATACCCATACAAACAGCGCATGGAGGCATGTTATGACCGTGATATACCAGCCGGATCTCGCGCCGCTCGCGGGGCAGCTTGGCGCGATGGGATTTGAGATGCACCCGCTCGGCACGGACGTGCTCGCGGATGCCGTGCTCTTTACCAACGCGGCCGCCCGCGCGCTCGCGGCCAAACCCGCGCCCGCCGGTGCGCTGCTGCTGAATGTGCGCGGCCTGAACGCCGCGCAGACGGCGGCTGCGCTGAAGCGCAGGGCGCGCGAGAGGATTTTGTAGGGGTGCGGGACAAAGGGGCTGTCTTGGGGACAGATCGGGGAACGCCAAAGGGCGCTGCCCTTTGGAATCCTGCTTAAGGGCCATTGGCCCTTAAGGATCCCTTTTTGGGGTAGGTTACAACAAGACTTAACCCGTCATGAGGCGAGAGGGCAGGAGGGCCTTTGGCAGTGTCCGGGACAGAGTTCCCAGCGCTCTCCCTTGCTGCGGCAACATTTTGGAAACTCTGCCTCACCTCACGGCGGGAAGGCACAAGACAGAAAAAACTCCCTTCCCTTGCCGTGAGGCAACGAAGGGAGTCCAGAGGGCCGAAGGCCCTTTGGCGGAGGTCCAGGAGGCGGAGCCTCCTGGCGTCCTCTTCATCCTTCCAGATCGTTCCGGATGATTTTCCCGCCCGCCATAACGAACCGGACGTTGAGCCCGTTGTCCAGCATGATCAGGTCCGCGTCGTAGCCTGCGGCGATGCGCCCTTTCGACCCGTCCAGGCCGATCCGCCGCGCCGGGTTGACCGTGGCCATCCGAAGCGCGACGCGCAAAGAAATGCCGGCCGCGACCATCAGGCGCACCAGCAGCGCCATCGTCGCGAACCGGTCGTCTAGCTTCGCCGACGGCGTCGCGCCGCCCGCGTCGCTGACCAGAATCATGTTTTCAGCGCCCTTGCAGCGGAAGATGATCTGCAGCAGCAACAGCGGCAGTTGCCAGCCGTCCGCGACAACCTGCACAGTCAGTTCGTCCATCGCGAGGCCGCATTCCGTGACGCCCGGCACGCGGAAGCCGTTGTGCTCGGTCAGTGTGGAATTCTGGCAGTAGAACTGTGAAATATCGCTATAGCCGTGCGAAACGGCCGACAGCACCTGTTCGTAGCCGGCCTGCGAATCCGCGATCGACGCGACAATCCGTTTTTCGCGCAGCAGGTCGCCGAGCGCGAGCGCGCCGGGCATTTCCGGCGCGGCGCCCACGATGCGCACGCCGTCCCAGCGCTCCAGCAGCGCTTTCCACGCGCCGAGGTCGGGCTCGCCCTTCGCCTTGCGGGACTGCACGGCCTGATCTGTGACGTTCGTCACATGCACGCCGGCGATGGTCGTATCGCATTTTGCGGCCTTTGCCGCCTTGACCGCGTCAATCATCCGCGCGATGTCGGCCATCGGCGCGGATCCGGCGGTCGGCAGGAGCGTTGTCGTGCCATGGAACCCGTGATCTTCGCAGATTGCGAGCACCGCTTCGGGCGTCGCCTCGGATACCGTCGCGGCCTTGCCGCCGTTCACGCGGAGGTCAATATAGCCGGGCACGAGGTACATGCCCTTTGCGTCGATCGTTTTTACGCGCTTGCCGCTGTCCGGCGTGCGCGTTACGTCCAATATTTGATCGCCGTCAACCAGCACCGTCCCTTCCTGCTGCGCGAAGGGTGTCAGGATCGTGGCGTTTCGGATTTGAATGGACAAGAAGCGTTCCTCCCGTTGCATTGCGCCAGTCGGTGTCACTCAATTTGCAACTAACGCCCCCAGTATAGCACATCGTTTTGGAAAATGCACGCCTTTTTGTTACGAAACCGAGGAAAATTTGCGCGGTTAAAACGCGCCTTTTCGGATAGAGAAGCGGACGGAGCGTCATACTACTGCCGAGGTGATAAATTATGAAAACGTATGCAGATTTATGGGATCTTCTGCGGAACGAGGCCGGCGCGCGCGATCTGTTCGCGTCGCTGCCGATGGCAGTGCGAACGCAAATCAACGACCGCCCGAACACGATCAACTCGATCGATTCCCTGAAAAGCTATGTCGATAACGTAACAAAAGGCGACGGCTGATTCCGTTTACCATGCCTCCGGCGTCCACTCAACCGCCTCGCCCTGGGCGAGGCTTTTTTGTATGTCGATCAGCCGCTGGTTGCCGCTGCCGCGGAACGGCAGCATGAGCGAGCGCCGCGCTTCGACATACCGGCCGTCGACCAGCACGTCGCACGCCTTCAGCAGCGCGACCCTGTCCGCGTCGCCGCTTTCGAGGATTTCCTCATAGGTATAGCCGCTGTAGACCCACGGAGACAGCCCGCCCGGCAGCGCGCGCAGAAGCGCCAAACAAGCGGCGGCCTGCGCCATCGGCTCGCCGCCGGTCAGCGTCACGCCCGACCACAGCGGGTTCTTTTTGACGCTCGCGGCGATGGCCGCGATGTCTGTGTCCTCGCCGCCCAGCGGATCGTGGCTCGCCGGGTTGTGGCAGCCCGGGCACCGGTGCGGGCAGCCCTGCACAAACACCGCGAGCCGAAGGCCCGGGCCGTCGACGATCGAGTCGGGTACGAGGCCGGATAAGCGGATGGTGGTCATGGTGTTGATGGGGATGACGGTGTGAGGAACCGCCAAGGGGCTCCGCCCCTTGGATCCCCGCTTAAGGGCCATCGGCCCTTAAGAATCCCTTCTTTGCCTCACGGCAAGGGGGGCGCGCGTCCCCCCTCCCGCGCGGCAAGCGATTTAAAACAAAGATGATATTTCCCCGCGTGAGCGAAGAAGGGTTTCCAAAGGGGCTAAGCCCCTTTGGTCAGGGTCACGGGGCTGAACGCCCCTTGCGTCCTCTCCACCCGCCTCTTCAAACCCCGTGCTTCACCCGGTCCCTCTCCTCGGCGCGCGTGGCGTCGTTGAACCGGTCGAGCGTGCCGACGAGGTAGCCGGTGATTCTGCGGATGCGCTCGAACGGATGGCCGGCCGCCTCGTCGCGGCCGCACTGCGGGCAGGTATCGCCGATGATGCCATTGAACCCGCAGGCCGGGTCTCGGTCGATCGGGTGGTTGATGGATCCGTAGCCGACGCCGGCGTCGCGCATCGCGCGGACGATCCGCTCAAACGCGTCAAGGTTCTGCATCGGGTCGCCGTCCAGCTCGACATAGGTGATATGGCCGGCGTTGGTCAGCGCGTGGTACGGCGCCTCGCGCTGGATTTTTTCAAACGCGCTGATCGGGAAATACACCGGCACATGGAAGCTGTTCGTGTAATAATCGCGGTCGGTCACGCCCGGAATCTCGCCGTATTTTTCGCGGTCGATGCGCACAAAGCGGCCGGAGAGGCCCTCCGCGGGCGTCGCGATCAGCGTGTAGTTCAGCTTTTTTTCGGCGCTGCGCGCGTCGCAGCGGTGCCGCATGTGGCCGATGATTTCAAGGCCGAGGTTCTGCGCAGTCTCGCTCTCGCCGTGGTGCGCGCCGGTCAGCGCTTTCAGCGTTTCGGCCAGCCCGATGAACCCGACGGTCAGCGTGCCGTGCTTGAGCACCTCGCCGACCTCGTCCTCCCAGCCGAGCTTTTCGGAGTCAAGCCAGACGCCCTCGCCCATCAGGAACGGATAGTTATAGACCCTTTTGTGCGACTGAATCTCAAACCGCTCGTCGAGCTGGTCGAACACGGCGTCCATCTGGCGGTCCAGCTCGTCGAAGAAGAACTGCACGTTGCGGTTCGCCTTGATCGCGATGCGCGGCAGGTTGACGGACGTGAACGACAGGTTGCCGCGGCCGTTTGAAATCTCCTGCGACGGGTCGAACACGTTGCCGATGACGCGCGTGCGGCAGCCCATGTACGCAATCTCCGTCTCCGGCGTGCCCTTGTAATACGCCGCGTTAAACGGCGCGTCGAGGAAGCTGAAGTTCGGGAACAGCCGTTTCGCGGACGTTCGGATCGCCAGCCGGAACAGGTCGTAGTTCGGTTCGCCTGGGTTGTAGTTGACGCCTTCCTTGACGCGGAAGATCTGGATCGGGAAGATCGGCGTCTCCCCGCGGCCCATGCCCGCCTCGGTGGCCAGCAGCACGTTTTTGACCACCATCCGGCCCTCGGCGGACGTGTCCATGCCGTAATTGATCGCGGAAAACGGGATCTGCGCGCCTGCACGTGAGTGCATCGTGTTGAGGTTGTGCACCAGCGCGACCATCGCCTTGTACGTCGCGTGATCCGTTTCGCGGATCGCGGTGCGCTGCGCGAACGCGAGCGCGCGGCGCGCGGTCGCCTCGTCGGACAACGAAACAAGGTGCGGCAGCATCGCCTCGGTGAACGCGGGCGCTTCGTCGAGCGTGGGCAGCATGCCGGTTTCCTTCTGCACGGCTTCCATCAGCCGCTTCGCCGTTTCCTGCGGTTCGGGCACGTCCGCGAGCAGTTCCAGCGCGTGCGAAAGGTTTTCGCGGTATATCTTGACGAACGTCTTGGCGACGCCCGGTGCCATGCCGTAATCAAAGTTGACGATCGACTGGCCACCGTGCTGGTCGTTCTGGTTCGACTGGATCGCGATGCAGCACAGCGCGGCGTACGACGCGATGTTTTGCGGCTCGCGCAGCGACCCGTGACCGGTCGAGAAGCCGTTGCGCAGCAGCTTGATCAGGTCGATCTGGCAGCAGGTGGTCGTCAGCGTCAGAAAGTCCATGTCGTGGATGTGGATGTCGCCTTCGCGGTGCGCCTGCGAGTGCTTCGGGTTGAGCACATACATTTCGTTAAACTGCTTCGCGCTCTCCGCGCCGTACTTGAGCATCACGCCCATCGGCACGTCGCCGTTGATGTTGGCGTTCTCACGCTTGATGTCGCAGTCGTGGGCGTCTTTATAGGTAATGTCTTCAAGCGTCCGCATCAGTCGGCCCTTCATCTCGCGGACGCGGCTGCGCTCCGCGCGGTAGAGGATGTACGACTTCGCCGTGCGGACAAACCCGTTTTGAATCAGCACATGCTCGACCGCATCCTGCACCTGTTCGACGCTCGGCGTGCCGATCGTTTCGTTGCGCTCGAGCTGTTCGATCACCTGTGAGGCGATCTCGTGCGCCGTGTCGCGCCCTTTCGCGCTGCCCGACGCCTGGAACGCCTTGAGCACCGCGTCCTCGATTTTTTGCATGGTAAACGCCACGGTTCGCCCGTCGCGCTTGACGATCGTCGTAATCATACACACATCCCTTTCTACTTGGGAAATACATTATATTGTGGATGTATATGCGAAGTCAATACCATATATGCCATGTTAGAACGATAAAAATACCTGAATAGTATGATAGGCTACTGAATAATCCGCCCTCCCGAAAGGCGCGCGCGCCGTGCGGGAAAATCGGCAACAAACGCAAAGACGGGAAAATCGGCGGCGGTTCCTTTATGCTGGCATACTGAATAAGGCGGGGAAGGCAACCGAAAAAAAGTGTGAAAAGGTTGTTTGGGGTTTATGGAGGGGTGAGGAGAGAAAGAGGAACGCCGGGCAACCCGCCCCCACCCAGCCAAAAGGGCGAAACCCCAAAGGAAAACCACCAATTTAAACAAACAGCGGGCGCGGTTTTAGGTTCCCAAAAACACAAAAA
>JAVBOQ010000341.1:0-7166 GCA_031550455.1 Eubacteriales bacterium | reverse complement strand
CGTGTCGCCTGTGCGGATCGCGACGGTCAGTTCCGGCCCGTCGATGCCCTCCAGCGGCTTTTTGAGGTTCTCTCGGATGTCGCCCGCCAGCGACTTTAACGGGGAAATGTAGATCACCTGCAGCGCGTCCGGCAGCGCGCCAGCGCGCGCCTCGGCCTTCAGCCGGTCGATGAAGATCAAAAACGCCGTCAGCGTTTTGCCGGTGCCGGTCGGCGCGCTGATCAGCACATGGCCGCCCGAGGCGATCGCGGGCCAGCCTTCCTGTTGGACGGCCGTCGGCGCGCCGACGCGCGACGCGAACCACGACGCGGTTTCCGGCGCGAACAGGTCAAGCGGGTTTTGCATCGGATCACCTCAAAAACGTCAAGCATAGGACGGATTACAAACTATCGTTCGCCTTGTATTGTAGTATAATGGACGCGCGGGCGGAATGCAACGCGAACACCGGCGGAAAATTCGCGCCGCGAATCAACTTTTTGCCCTGCCCGTCCGTCATGTAGGGTGAAGGCCTTTGTACGAACGGAAACGGAGGACGCGATGATCGACGCCGAGACGTTCACGCGCGAGGTCGAAGCGCTGCTGCCGACCCTGTACAGGATCGCGCGGAGCATGCTGCGGTCGGAAACGGACGCGCAGGACGCCGTGCAACAGGCGCTCGTCAACGCATGGACCAGGCTGCACACCGTCGAGCCCGCGCGCTTTCGCGCCTGGGTGACGCGGATCGTCGTGAACGAGTGTCACAACGTGCACCGGCACCGCGCGCGGGTGACGCCGGTCGAACAAATCGCGGAAACCCGCGCGTACGCGCAGCCCGACCTCGACGTCGCGGACGCGATCCAGGGCCTGCCGGACAAATGGCGCATTCCGTTTCTGCTCAAGTACGCCGCGGACTACAAAGAACGCGAGATCGCGCAGGCGCTGCGCCTGCCGCTCGCCACCGTCAAGAGCCGTTTGTTCTGCGCAAGGCGCGAGCTTCGGCGAAAACTGTCCGATCAGGAGGTGTCGTTCGGGTGAAAAAGACAGTGATCGATCAGGCATACCTCGATAAAACGCTGCCGAAGATGCCCGAGCGGTTCGAGACGGAGACGCGCGCACTGCTCCGCGCCCTCGCGGCGGCGCGCAGGGAGGAAATACCGATGAAACGAAAGAGCGTCCCCGCGCTGGCCATCGCGCTGGCGCTGCTGCTGGCGCTGGCGGGCATCGCGGTCGCGGGCCGGCTGGGCCTGTTGGACTTTATCACGACATACAACCCGAACAGCAAGACCGACGTGGAGGGCATGATCCATACGGATTTCGCGATGGAGGGCGAACCGATGGAAAGCGTCATTGTCGACGCGAGGCAGGCGTTTTTCGACGGGCGGTCGGCGCATTTCCTGGTCGGTTTCAGGCCGAAGGCGGAAAACACGTCGCTGGTGTGGCTGGCGCGGGAGGACGTCGTCTTGCCGGATCGCGTCGACGAGGCCCGGCTGCACGGGGATACGGCACTCGGCATCGTTTTGCACGCGAGCGTGCCGGACACGAACGCGGCGCATGACTTTGGCATGCGGCAGCGCAGCCTGCGCGACGGCGCGGCGGAACAGGTCGCGTTCGGCTACGTATTGCCGGATACCTTCCAAACGGACGAGCTGCCGGTCGTCCTGACGGTGCGCGTCTTTGATGTTGAAACGAAGAAAACGATAGAAGAGGGGCGCTTTGCGCTGACCATTCCGCGAACGGCGCAGCCGGAAACGGTCACATTCCTGCTCGACCGCGACCTGGAGAGCGTGCACATGAACGAGATCAAGATCGCGTACACGCCGGTGGAAATGAGCGTCATCGTCCGCTGCCTGCCGAGGTGGCAGGACCACTACCCGACCATCGGGCTGCTGGACGCCGACGGATATGTTTCCGCGACCGGCGCGACGCTGCTCGGGGAAGGCCTTGAAGAAAACGAGGAACTGTACCAGGTGCTGTACCCCGCGCCGGACGCGATGCCGGAGACGGTCGCGCTGTGGGTTTACGACACCGACGAGGCGCTGGTGCTGCACACGCGCACCGGCGAGGCGACGCTACACCCGGCGAAGGCGGCGTTCAGCAAAGAGATTCCGAGGCTTGACTTCGGCATGGCCTATCCCGGCGCGGGGCTGATCAAGGTGGAGTATGACCCGGAGGTGATTCTCGAATGAAAATGAAAAGGATTGCCGCGCTGCTCGCGGCGCTGACGCTTTCCTGCGCCGCGGCGGGCGCTTCGGCGCGGGCGCTGACAAAGGTGGACGCGCCGGAACTGACGTGGTTTCAGGCGGACGTTCCGTTCAACCCGTGCGACATCCTGCTTGAGGCGGACGGCGGCGTCACGCTGGCGGGCTATCTGCTGGAAAAGGGCATTCCGATCCCGCCGCCGTACGACGAACGGCACGAGTCGCCGCCGGAGCGCACCGCCGCGTACCTGACAAAGCTTGACAAGGACGGCCGGTGGCAATGGGTCAAGCGCGTCGCGGACGCGTTCGCGTTTAACAATTTTCAGCAGATCTGCAGGCTTCCCGACGGGCGTCTGCTCGCCAAATGGATGAACTACGACGGCACATGGGGCTCGCACTATTACATTCTGAACGACGCGGGCGAGGTGGACGAGATGCTGCCTACGCGGACGCTGCGCGAGGCGGGCGTCGAGACCTCCGTGCGGCCCGTATCGGACGGATACATTGCCGGTGGTTACACCCACGAGGGCGCGGTTTCGTCGATGACCGGCGAGAGCGTCATTGTCCGCTACGGCGCGGACATGCGCGAACTGTGGCGGCTGTCCGACGATCGGCTGGCCGGGCGGATGTATTTGGAGATGTTCGAAACCGAGGACGGCTATGTTTTCTATGGCGAGATCGCGGCGGAAGGGATGGGCCGGGGCATTCCTTCCGCGATGAAGGTGACAGGGGACGGGCAAATCGCCTGGCAGTACAACGGTCACAAATACGCCAGCGCGCCGGTCAACGGCGCGTGCGGGACGCCGGACGGCGGCGTGCTGTTCACCGGCGGAAACAACCCGGCGGAGGGCGCGCCGTTTGGCACGGAGAACGCCGGATGGCTGACGAAGCTGTCCCGGGACGGCGCGGTCGAGTGGTCGCGTTCCTACGCGGAGCACGGCGTGATCGGAACCTATGACATCCTGCCGCTCGGCGAAGGCTACCTGCTCACCGTCTCCTTTGAAACGGAAAACCGGGAGGTCAGCGCGCTGTATGTCGACGCGGATGGCGAGCCGGTAGGCTATTTCACGCTCACATTCCCGGCGGGCGAAACCTCCGCGTTCGGCGCGCTTCGGGAAGGCCCGGACGGCAGCGCCGTGCTGTTCGGCGGCTTTGAGCGCTATGAACGCATGGAGGACGAGCGCGGCGTCTCGCTGACGCCCGTTCAGGGCGACGCATACTATGTGAGAATCGACGCTTCCCTGTTTGCGACGTAACGCCGACACCGGCCCGGTTTCCCCAAAATGGAACAAAATGGGCGCGCGTCCCGTCGTATGGGACACGCGCCTTTCGTATGCGCGTGTTGAGCCAAACCGAAACGGAGGAAACAGATGACGATAGGAACCAACCCGGGCTGGCTGCTCGTCGTGCTTTTATGCGCGGTGATTTTCATCGCGGACAGGGCGGCGGTTTTACGCGCGAGACATACGCCGAAGCAGGCGGTCATGCAAACGATACAGGCGGGCACGGATGCCGAATTGGTCGTGGACGCGTGGATCGCGGCCTATACGGGCACCGCGCTCTGGGATTTTGAGGCGATGGCCGGGGCCGCGCCGGGCGTGGACGGCGTCCCAGGCGCACAGCATATCCAGCTTTCCGGCGCGCTGCGGATCGCGCTTGACCATATCGCAGAAGCGTATTCGGAGGCGCGGCTTTCCCGGGTGGCCGAGTGCACGCCGCACGCGCGATTCCTCGTCGGCGCCGCGCCTGTTTGGCGGCTCGACTTCGCGCCGCCGACGCTTGACGCGGCGCAGCAACGGTTCACGTTTCACATCGACGCGAAAACGGGCGCCCTCATCGACGCCGGGCAAGGCACACGGGACGGCTGACGCGGTTCCAATCTCCCGCGATGCCGGCGGCGCTCTCTGCGCGTGCCGCCCGAACAGAAAATTTGAGCGATCCCCCCGGCGTTTGCTTGACGCGTCGCGGGGATTGCTCTATACTTTATTTGTGGATCTTTTTGCGTGATTCTTTTTGTTTGGAGGTGGCGATTTGAAAGCGATCCTGAACGGCCGGGTGCTGATGCCGGACGCGATGGTCGAGGGCAAGGCGCTTCTGTTTGACGAGACGATCGCTGGCCTTTTTGACGCCGCCGATCTGCCGACCGGATGCGAGACGATCGACGCCCAGGGTCTGTACGTGTCGCCCGGGCTTGTCGACCTGCATATCCACGGCTACCTCGGCGAGGACGCGTCCGACGGCGACGCGGAGGGCATCCGCAGGATCGCGCGCGGCATCGCCCCAAACGGCGTGACCTCCTTTTGCCCGACGACGATGACCGTTCCGAAGGACAAGCTCTGCGAAGTGTTCGACATGATGCGGGGCCTGCGCGAGGAAAGCCGCGAGCAGGGCTGGAACGGCGCGGAGATCCTTGGCGTGCATGCCGAAGGCCCGTTCATCAACGCCGCCAAAAAAGGCGCGCAGCGAGGCGACTGCATCCTTGCGCCCGACGCGGGGTTCATCCTCGATTTCAAAGACATTCTGAAGGTCGTTACGTTCGCGCCCGAAGTCGAAGGCGCGATGGCGTTCATTGAAAAGGTCTCGGAAGGCAGCGACATCCTGCTGTCGATGGGCCACACCGACGCGACCTACGAAATCGCGGCCGAGGCGGTCTGGCACGGCGCGGGCCATGTGACGCACCTGTTCAACGCGATGACCGCGTTAAATCACCGCGCCCCCGGCGTCGTCGGCGCGGCGCTGACCGCGCCGGTCACCGCCGAGCTGATCGCCGACATGTTTCATGTGCATCCGGCGCTGTTCCAGCTCATCGCCCGCGCGAAGGGCGACCGGCTGGTGCTGATCACCGACTGCACGCGCGCCGGCGGCATGGCGGACGGCACATACGACCTGGGCGGGCAGGCGATCTTCGTCAAGGGCGTCGAATGCCGCCTCTCCGACGGGACGATCGCGGGCAGCGTGCTCCGGCTGAACCGCGCGGTCGCCAATATGCGCGCGCACACCGACCTGCCGCTTTACATGATCGTCAACATGGCGAGCCTGTACCCGGCGCGCGCGGTGCGGGCGCTTAAAAAGGGTTCGCTGGAGACAGGCAAGGACGCGGACATCCTTTTGTGCGACGAGGCGTTCGCGGTGCAGCGGACGATTCTGCGCGGCGAGACGATTTACACGGCGTGACCCCTTTTACCACCGGAAGGAGAAAGCCCCGATGAAACGAACCCAGGCGCGCGGGAAACGAACGTGTTCCGCGCCGATAGCCGGTATGGACTGATGAAGAGGCCGACGAAGGATCGCCGCCCGCAAAGCGGGCGCGGCGGGGGAAGAAGCCCCCCGGAAATCCTTCGGGGGCCTCTCACCCTTTTCAGGCGTACGAAGGCACCACCGCACAATCGCGCACGCTGTCCTCGCGGATCTTTTCGCGCTGCTTTGCGTCGCGCTTCCGGTCGCCGTAGCGCTGCTACGGCTTCCTACAGGCTCCTTGATCATCACGAAAATCTCTCGCGATGCCAGCGACGCTCTTTGTGCGGTGTTGTCCTAAAACCCGGAACTTTTTTCTTTTGCAAGGAGGGTTGCCCAATGCCGTTGAAAGTGATTCCGCCGCTCGATCCACTCTTCACGCCGCTGTCGGTCGTCTACCGCGACTTCATGCGCGATGTTGCCGAGGGCGCGGCGCAGGAGACCGTCATCGCGGTCGAGCGCGACCGCGGCCATGTATCCACATTCCGGATGACGCTGTTCCCGGACGGCGCGATGGACGCGCGAAACCTGCGACTGGCCGAGCGCGTCGCCAAGACGATGCTGTGGGCGCGCGGCGGCTTCCGGCTGACCGTCGCCGGGTCGAGGGCCGTGTACGAAGGCCTGCGCGACCAGTACCGCGAAGGCGGCGCGCGCGCGTTCGACGCCAACTTCATGGCGAAGGTCTATGAAAAGCCGTTTGAGGTCGTGTATATCGACGACGTGAAGGCCGCGCCGAAGGCCCGTGAGGCCGCGTCGCCGGTCGGCCGCCATCTGGAAGGCTGCCGGATCGGCTTTGACGCCGGCGGCAGCGACCGCAAGGTCAGCGCGGTCATCGACGGCAAGCCTGTCTATTCCGAGGAGGTCGTCTGGTTCCCGAAGACCAACAGCGACCCGGAGTACCACTACGAAGGCATTCTGGCCGCGATGCGCACGGCCGCGTCCAAGATGCCGCGCGTCGACGCGATCGGCGTGTCGAGCGCGGGCATCTATGTCGACAACCGGATCATGGCGGCGTCGCTGTTCCTCAAGGTTTCGGACGAGGACTTCAACCGGCGCGTCAAAACCATGTACATCGACGTCGCGAAGGAGATCGGCGACGTGCCGCTGGCCGTCGCCAACGACGGCGACGTGACCGCGCTCGCGGGCGCGATGGAACTTTCCGACGGCAATGTCCTCGGCATCGCGATGGGCACGAGCCAGGCAGGCGGGTTCGTAGACGGCGACGGCAACATCGCCGGGTGGCTCAACGAGCTGGCGTTCGTGCCGGTGGACGCAAGCCCGGAGGCGATGGCCGACGAATGGTCGGGCGACATCGGCTGCGGCGTCAAATATTTCTCGCAGGACGGCGCGATCAAGCTCGCGCCCGCGGCGGGCATCGCGCTGGACGAGTCGCTGTCGCCGGGTGAAAAGCTCAAAATCATCCAAAAAGAAATGCTCTCCGGCAACAACGAGGCGAAAAAAATATACGAGTCGATCGGCGTGTACTTAGGCTACGCGCTCGGCTGGTACGACCTGTTCTACGACTTCCGGCACCTGCTCCTGATGGGCCGCGTGACCAGCGGCGAGGGCGGGCAGATCCTCGTCGACGCGGCGCGCCGCGTGCTCGCGGCGGAATTCCCGGAACTTTCAGCCAAGGTCGCGATTCACCTGCCGGACGAGGAAAACCGCCGGGTCGGCCAGTCGGTCGCGGCGGCCAGCCTGCCGGACATTCGATAAGGGGGCCTCCATGAAATACGTATTTGTGACGGGCGGCGT
>JAVBOQ010000274.1:0-4945 GCA_031550455.1 Eubacteriales bacterium | reverse complement strand
CAGCGCGTGGCCCGGCGCGCATTCCTTCAATACCGGCGCGACCTCCCTGCACCGCTCCGTCGCGTGCGCGCAGCGCGTGTGAAACTTGCAGCCCGGCGGCGCGTGGATGGGGCTTGGCACCTCGCCCGCAAGCCGGATGCGGGTGTCGGATACCTTTTGCGCTGCGAACGCCCTGGGTATGGCGGAAAACAGCGCTTTCGCGTACGGGTGCAGCGGGTTTTCGTAGAGCTCTTTCGCGCCTGCCGTTTCCACCACGACACCCAGGTACATCACCGCGATGCGGTCCGAAATGTGCCGGATCAGGCTCAGGTCGTGCGAAATGAACAGGTACGTCAGCCCTTCGTTTTGTTGCAGATCCATCAGCAGGTTGATCACCTGCGCCTGAATCGACACGTCCAGCGCCGCGATCGGCTCGTCGCAGACGATGAACTCGGGCTCCAGCGCCAGCGCGCGGGCGATGCCGACCCGTTGCCGCTGGCCGCCGGACAGCTCGTGCGGGAACCGGGATCCGTAATCGGCGGTGAGCCCGACCTTTTGCAGCACGTCGCGCACGCGGGCCGCGCGTTCCCCGGCGGTCATCGCGAAGTGGACGTTGATCCCCTCCTCGACGATGGTGCCGATGGTCATGCGCGGATCCAGGCAGGCGTACGGGTCCTGAAAGATCATCGTGTTGTGCTTGCAGAAGGCCTTTTTTTCGGCCTGCGACAGCGCGGCGGTGCTTTTGCCCCTGTAGAGGATTTCGCCGGACGTCGGCGTATACACGCCAAGCAGCGTACGGCCGCAGGTGGTCTTGCCGCATCCGGATTCACCGACAAGGCTGACCGTCTCGCCGCGAAAGATGTCAAACGAGACGCCGTCCAGCGCCTTGACGACCTTTTTCTTCCCGATCGGGAAATGCTTGACCAGATTCTGAACGGAAAAGAGCGGCTCAGACATTTTGATTGCTCCTCTCCGTGAACGTCACCTTCGGCGCCATCGGGTGCTGCAGCCAGCAGGAAACGCTGTGCGCGCCGCCGAGAACGGACGCCTCCGGCTGCTTTTGCCGGCAGACCGGCATGCAGTAGTCGCAGCGGTCGGCGAACGCGCACCGCCGAAGCGGCAGCATCAGGTCGGGCGGCGTGCCCCGGATCGAGTAGAGCCGCTCCTTGGACTCCCTGGCCATCGCCGGGACCGAGCGCAGCAGCGCGAGCGTGTACGGGTGCCGCGGGTGATCAAAAATTTCCTTCGTCGTGCCGGTTTCGACGATCAGACCGGCGTACATCACCTGAATGCGGTCGGCAAAGTCCGCGACCACGCCCAGATCGTGTGTCACCAGAATGATCGCCATGTTCAGCTTCGCCTTCAGGCCCCGCAAAAGATCCAGAAGCTGCGCCTGAATCGTGACGTCCAGCGCGGTCGTCGGTTCGTCCGCGATCAGCAACTTCGGGTCGCAGGCCAACGCGATGGCGATCATCGCGCGCTGGCGCATGCCGCCCGAAAGCTGGTGCGCGTATTGCTTCAGCCGCTCCTTCGGGTTTGGAATCTCCACCATGCGCAGCAGATCCTCCGCTTTTTGCCATGCCTCCGCGCGGCTCATCCGTTTGTGCAAAAGCAGCGCTTCTGCGATCTGTTTGCCGATGGACATCGTCGGGTTCAGCGACGTCATCGAATCCTGAAACACCATGCTCGCCTCGCCGCCGCGGAACGCGCGCAGACGCTTCTGTCCGAACCGCATCACGTCTTCGCCGTCGAAGGAAATGCGGGAGGACGCGTCGACGCGCGCGGACGACCTCGTGTGCAGGCGCATAACCGCCTTGGCGGTGACCGTCTTTCCGCAGCCGGACTCCCCGACAATCGCCAGCGTTTCACCGGCGCAGACATGGAAACTGACGCCCCGTACCGCGTGGACGGTTCCCGCTAAACTGTCAAAATCCACGACCAGGTTGTCCACCTGTAGCAGTTTCTGCATGCGCTTACCTCCGAAGTTTCGGGTCCAGCGCGTCGCGCAGGCCGTCGCCCAGCATTGTAAAGCAGAACATCGTCAACGCGATCAAAAGCGCCGGGAAAAACAACTGGTATGGCTGAAACTGCAACTGCGGCGCGGCGGCTGAGGCCAGCGAGCCCCAGCTTGTCGCGGGCGGCTGCACGCCGAGGCCGACGTAGCTGAGAAACGCCTCGCCAAAAATGAAGCCCGGGATGCGGAATGTGATCGACACGATGATGACGCTCAGCGCGTTTGGAATCAGGTGCCGCACCACCACGCGCAGCGGCTTAACGCCCATGATTCTGGCCGCCAGCACATACTCCATCCGGTTCAGTTGCAGCATTTGCGAGCGGACGATGCGCGCGGTCGAACACCATCCGGTGACGGTCATCGCGAACAGCAGCGTGCCGATGGATTTGGAGTCCATCATCACGGAGATCATGATGACGATCAGCAGATACGGCACGGAATCCATGATTTCGACGATCCGCATCATCACCATGTCCACCTTGCCGCCGAAGTACGACGCTATGCCGCCGTACAGGCATCCGATCAGCGTGACGATCAGCGAGCCGACAAGCCCGATGACCATCGAGATGCGCCCGCCCAGCCACACGCGCGTGAACAGGTCGCGCCCGAGCTGGTCGGTGCCGAACCAATAGGTGGAGGAAGGCGAGACGTTCTTGTGTTTTAGGTCCATCTTTACCGGGTCGAACGGGTTCAGCGATGGGCCGACGATCGTCAAAAGGACGATCACGACCAGCAAAACCGCGGCGAACACCGACATTCTGTTTTTGCGGAAGAGCCGGAAAGACTGCCTCCAATAGTTCACGGACGGCCGCGTGAGGGCGTGCTGCTGCACGTCGTCGCAGCCGATGACCGTGAAGTCTTTTTGTTCAAAGCCCATCATGCGTCACCTGCCAATCGGATTCTCGGGTCGACGATGCACAGCAGAATGTCCGTCGCCAGGATCGAAAGCACATAAATTCCCGTAAACACAAGGTTCAGGCCCAGCACCATCGTGTAGTCGCGGTCGTTGATGCTCGTGATGAAATACCGCCCGAGGCCGGGGATGGAGAAAATATTCTCCACGATAAAAGAACCTGAAAAAATGCCGCCCACGCTGACGCAGAGCATCGTTAAGCAGGGCAGGATGCTGTTGCGCAGCACATGCCGCGTCACGATTTGAAAGGTGCTCGCGCCCTTTGCCTCGGCGGTCAGGATATAGTCCTGGTTGGTCACGTCGAGCACGCTCGAGCGCATGTAGCGCGCGTAGCTCGCGACGGGGCCAAAGCACATGCAGGCGACCGGGAGCACCATGTATTGCGCGCCGCCCCAGCCGTGGGACGGGAAAATCGGCCACTTGACGGCGAAGGCGTACATCAGCAGCGAGGCTGTCACGAACGTCGGGATGACCGTCCCCGCGACCGCCATGACCATGATGACGCGGTCGGGCCATCGGTTGCGGTTGAGCGCCGCGACGACGCCGAGCAGAACACCCACGGAAAAGCCAATCAAAAGCGCCAGGCCGCCGATCGAGGCCGAGGCGGGCGAAAAGGTGGCGATGATGTCCGTGACGCTTCTGCCCGGAAAGCGGATCGAGGAGCCGAGGTCGCCGGTGAACAGTTGCCGGAGGAAGCGAAAATACTGCGTAAGCAGCGGCTGGTCATAGCCGTAGCGGCTCATGTAGAGTGCGCGGGTTTCGCTGGGCAGGTCCTCCACCATGGCGCGGAACGGGTCGCCCGGTATGGCGTGTACCATGAAAAACGTGATCGATATGACAACGAACAGGACGAGGAGCATGTAGCCCGTTCGCTTCGCGATGAATTTCAGCAAACTATCCCCTCCATGCCGGTCAACGGAAAGGGCTGTCGCGTCGGCGCGACAGCCCTATGGAATCTGTTACTGCGCCACTACATACAGCGTCTGCATGCCCATGTTGTCAAAGGAGTTCTGCTGCACGCCGCGGATGTTGTTGTAGACGAAGCGCATCACGCCGGAATAGGAAATCGGCGTCATCGGCGCTTCCGCCAGCAGGATGTTTTCAGCCTGCGCGTAGAGGCGGAGGCGCTCCGCCGGATCCAGGGTCGTCGATCCCTTAGTGACCAGGTCGTTGTATTCCGGGTTGTCCCAGCGGGCGTCGTTGTTCTGCTGCCAGCGGGACAGCAGGAACAGCGGCTCCAGGTTCGAGCCCCAGCTCATCGACGTGAAGTCAAAGTCACCGGTGTCCATGTTCGCGAAGTTGGTGGTGCTCTCCAGGAAGCGCAGCTCCACGACGATGCCGAGCGCGTCCTGCCACATCTGCTGGTAGTACTCCGCGATCAGCTTGCCCGCGGCCGAGGTGCTGCCGTGGCTGAGCGTGACCGTGAACTTGGAAGGATCGTCGCCGAACCCGGCTTCCTTCATGCCCTCGATCAGCAGCGCCTTCGGATCCGGGTACTGCGCCTTAAGCGCCAGAAGCGGCTCGGGCACGGCTTCGCGGTAGTTCGCGCCGCCCACCGAGCTTTGCACCGGCACCAGCCCGTAGGCGGGCGTCGGAAGGCCGGCGTAGAGCACCTCGCAGATTTCCTCGCGGTTGATGGTGAGCGCGAACGCCTGCCGGATCTTCATGTTCTGGAACACCGGCTTCTCCATGTTAAAGACAAACATGGACGTCCGTGCGCCGCGGTACAGCTCGCCGGTCATGTCCGTGCGCTTTTGCAACGCCTTGATCATGTCCTCGTCCGACAGCGACAGGTACGCGACCGTGCCGTTTTCGATCGCAGCGAACTGCGCGGTCAGGTCGGAGATGACAAGATAGTCGAAGCCTTCCAGGTACACGTTTTCCCTGTTCCAATACAGGTCGTTGCGCTTGAAGGACAGCTTGCTGTCGTGCACCCATTCGGTCAGCACAAACGGGCCGCAGGAAATGACCGTTTCCGCTTCCGTTCCGAGCTTTTCGCCGAATTTTTCAACGTAATCGGCGCGGCACGGATAGAAATC
>JAVBOQ010000228.1:0-15208 GCA_031550455.1 Eubacteriales bacterium | reverse complement strand
TCTGGGTCGTGGTCGGCACGGTGCTTTTGAGCTGTCTCGCGTCGTTCGCGCCGCTTGCCTTGTCCGTTTTGCCGGATCTGCACAGGCCGAAACTGACGTGGAACAGCGAGACGGAGGCGGTCAAGCAGAACATGAGCGGCGTGCTCGGCATGCTGATCTGCATGGCGTATGTGCTGTTGGCAGGATTCGGTTTCTATTGGCTGATCGCGGCGTCTGTCGGTTTTGCGCTGCTCATCGCCATCGGCGTCGCCGCCTCCGCGCTGACGGGCGCGCTGTCGCTGCTCGCGCTGACCCGCACGGCGAAGCGGCGCTGGCACGCGATCGAAGGCTGATTCGTTGACAGTTTTCGGCCTAAAATGCTATACTGACGGGTATCATATCGAATAGAAGCGAGGGATGCCCATGTGGCTCAGGGATGGGCTGACGATCAGCGCGAAACACCATCTGTTCATCGGAGGATGCGACGCGGTCGAACTTGCGCGGGAATTTGGCACGCCGCTGTACGTCCTGGATGAGTTGTACCTGCGGGGCATGTGCAAGGCGTTTGTCGGCGCGGTCAACACATTCGCGCCCGGCGGCATGGTCTGCTACGCTTCCAAGGCGTTTTCCTGCGCCGCGATGTGCAAAATCGCGATGCAGGAAGGCATGGGGCTGGATGTTGTGTCCGGCGGAGAACTGTTCACGGCGCAATCCGTCGGGTTCCCGATGGACCGCGTCACGCTGCACGGCAACTGCAAGACGCCGGTCGAGGTTCGCATGGCGATCGCCGCGGGCATCGGCCACATCGTCGTGGACGGCCGCGGCGAGATCCCGATGCTGCAGGCGATCGCGGCTGAATTCGGCAAAAAGGTCATGGTGCAGATTCGCTTGAACCCCGGCATCTCCGCGAACACGCACAAATCGATCCAGACAGCGAACACCGACTGCAAGTTTGGCCTTGGCATCGACGACGGCGAGGCGCTGATGGCGGTCAAGGCAATCGCCGCCTGTCCGAACTTGCGCCTGACCGGCGTGCATGTGCACATCGGGTCGCAGATTCACGAAATCGCGCCCTATTTCAAGGCCATCGACCGGCTGACGGACTTCATGCTGCTCGCGTCGGTCGTCACCGGCGGGACGCTGACGGATCTGGTGCTCGGCGGCGGGTTCGGCGTGCGCTACCTCGAAAGCGACCCGGCGACGACCAACCCGTGGGAGGCGGTCAAGCAGATCGCCCGCGAGGTGGAGCGGCAGGCGGCCCGGAAGGGGCTTTCCAAGCCCCGGCTTGTGCTGGAACCTGGACGGATCATCGTCGCGGAGGCCGGTGTCACGCTGTACACCGTCGGCGGCATCAAGCATCTGCCGGGCATCCGCACGTATGTCAGCGTCGACGGCGGCATGGCGGACAATCCGCGCGTCGCGCTGTACGGCGGCCAGTATGAGGCGATCCTCGCCAACCGCGCCGGGGAGAAGGCGACCGACACCTACGCGATCGCCGGGCGCGCATGCGAGTCGGGCGATGTGCTCGGGTTCGACTTCAAGCTGCCGCCGCCTGAAATCGGCGACATCCTCGCGATGCCGACGACCGGCGCGTATCATTACGCGATGGCGAACAATTACAACCGCGTGCCGGTGCCCGCGGTCGTGCTGGTCCGGTACGGCAAGGCGGAACCGATCGTGGTGCGCCAGCGGTATGAGGACATCGCGCAGTACGACCGCGTTCCGGCCTGGCTATAGAAAGAGGCTGTATGGATTTGAATCGGCGCGTCGACGCGCTACTTTCAGGCGTGCAAAAGCCTGCCCGGTATATCGGCGGTGAAATGAACGCGGCGGCAAAGCCCTGGGGGCAGGCCGCCGTGCGCTTTGCGTTCTGCTTTCCGGACACCTACGAAGTCGGCATGTCGCATCTTGGCATGAAGATCCTCTATGAAATGGTCAACCTACGGGACGACGCGCTGTGCGAGCGCGTGTTTGCGCCGTGGGTTGACATGGCCGCGGCGATGCGCGCGGCGGATGTGCCGCTGTTTACACTCGAATCCCGGCGCGCAGTCCGTGATTTTGATCTGGTCGGGTTCACGCTGCAATATGAGTTAAGCTACACAACAATTCTGGAGATGCTCGATCTCGCCGGAATCCCTTTGCTCTCGGGGGATCGTTCGGGTGACGCCCCGATCGTCATCGCTGGCGGCCCGTGCGCGTTCAACCCGGAGCCGCTCGCGGCGTTTGTCGACGCGTTCTGCATCGGCGACGGCGAGGACTGCACGATGGAGATCCTCGACGCGGTGAAGGCCGCGAAGGCCGACGGCACGTCGAGGGAGGCCACGCTTTCGCGCCTTGCGAAGATTGACGGCGTGTATGTGCCGAGCCTGTACGAAGCCGAATATCAAACCGACGGACGGTTTGTTGCGTTAAGGCCAAAGTCTGCCGGTGCGCCGGCGACGATCCGCAAGCGTATCGCGCGCGAACTGGACGCCGCGCCGTACCCGGAAAGGTTCATTGTGCCGTTTCAGGAGATCGTGCACGACCGGATCATGCTCGAAATCATGCGCGGCTGCTCGCGCGGGTGCCGGTTTTGCCAGGCGGGCATGCTGTACCGGCCCGTCCGAGAGCGCTCTGTGGACAAGCTCGCCGATCTTGCCGAAAAGCTGGTCGCTTCGACCGGCTATGAGGAAATGTCGCTGTCATCGCTGTCAACGGGCGACTATTCGTGCCTTCCCGACCTTGCGAGGCGGCTGGTCGAGAAGTTTTCAAAGCAGCGCGTGGCGCTGTCGCTGCCGTCGCTGCGGCTGGACGGCGATCTGTCGGAATCACTGGAACTCGCGCAGAGCGTCCGAAAGAGCAGCCTGACGTTCGCGCCCGAGGCCGGAACGCAGCGGCTTCGCGACGTGATCAACAAGGGCATCACCGAGGAAGACATCCTCCGCACCGCGCGCGAGGCGTTTCAAAACGGGTCAAGCGCGCTGAAGCTGTACTTCATGATCGGCCTGCCGGCCGAGACGGACGAGGACATCGACGGCATTGTCGGCGTCGCGCGCGCGGTCGTCTCGGAGTACTTCAAGCTGCCGAAGGGCACGCGCCCGCAAGGGTTCCGCGTGTCGGTTAGCGTGTCGTCGTTCGTGCCAAAGCCGTTTACGCCGTTCCAGTGGGCGGCGCAGGACACGGTGGAGGTGCTTTCGGAAAAGCAAAAAAAGCTGCAGACCGCGTTGCGCGCCGTCAAAGGCGTCGTGCTGCACTGGCACGAGCCTGTGGTATCGTTCCTGGAAGCGTGCTTCGCGCGCGGCGACCGGCGACTGTCCGACGTGCTGCTGGAGGCGTGGAAGCGCGGCTGTCGGTTTGACGGCTGGTCGGAGCACTTCAATTTCCCAGCCTGGATGGAGGCGTTCGCCGCATGCGGGCTCGATCCCTCGTTTTATGCGAACCGGGCGCGTGACGTGCTGGAGCCGTTGCCATGGGCGTTCATTGACGCGGGTGTGACGCAGGCGTACCTGCGCGTCGAAAAGGCGAAGTCGGATCAGGCGGAGACGACGCCGGACTGCCGCGAGCGCTGCAACGGCTGCGGGCTGTGGGAGGTGTGCTTCCCGTGCGAATGATCGCTTCCTTCGCCAAAACAGACCAGGTTCGTTTCCTGGGCCATCTGGATCTGATGCGCGCGTTGCAGCGCGCTTTGCGCCGCAGCGGCCTTCCGATCCGCTATTCACAGGGATTCAATCCCCACGTGCTGCTGTCGCTGGCGTCGCCGCTCTCCGTCGGCATGGCCGGCTCGGAGGAACTGTTCGAGGTGGCGATGGAAACGGATCTATCGGCGGCCGATTTCCTCTTGAAACTCCGTCCGGCAATGCCTGAATCGCTGCCACTGCTTTCGGCGCGCGCTGTGCCCGACCAGCATGAAAAGCTGATGGCTGCGCTTCGAACCGCGTCCTATGAAGCTTTTTTGCCGGTGTGCACGGCGTCCGAGGCGATGGCCTCCGCGATCCCTTTTATGCTGTCCGAAACGGAGATCCAGGCGATCCGGGTGACAAAAAGCGGCGAAAAGCCGTGCGACATCCGGCCGATGCTGCACGAACTGGCCGCTGAACCGGCAGACGGCATGATCCGGTTGACGTTTCGCGCCGCGCTAACGGAGCGCGACACGCTGAAACCCGATCTGCTGCTGCGGACGCTTGCGGCGCGGGCGGGCGTGTCCTCGCCGGATGCCGTGATACGTCGTTTGCGGCTATACGGAGAAGCAGACCGACTGCCGGTTCCCTTGATGGAGTGTTAAGCGCGATGCAAAGGCAGGTTCTGATTGAACAAAGCGAAGTGACGACGCGCCGCCTCGTGCTGGAGGCCGGCGAGCCCGTCGAATACGCGGTCGAGCGAAGCCACGAGCGGCGGCTGTCCGGCAGCGTGTTTCTGGCGCGCGTGATCAATGTGGTGCCGGGCATGCAGGCGGCTTTCGTCGACATTGGCATTGGCAAAAACGCATTCCTGTCGTTCGACGACGTCCCGCCGGCGCTTGCGGAGGCCGGCATCGCCTCGTCAAAGGCACATAGCCCGTTGCGGCCGGGACAGGAAATCATCGTTCAGGTCGTCAAGGAACCGGGCGGGGACAAGGGGCCGCGCGTCACCATGACGCCGACATTTCCCGGGAAATACGCAGTCCTGCTTCCGACGCTGGCCGCGGTGGGCGTGTCAAGGCACATTCAGGACGCGGACGAACGCGCGCGGCTTTCAAAAGCCGCGCAGCCTGCGTGTCCGCCCGGTATGGGGCTGATCGTCCGGACCGCCGCGGAAGGCGCGGAGCCGGAAGAAATATCAACGGAAGCGGAACACCTTGCCGCCGCCTGGGCGGGCATCGTCGGGCACGCGCACGCAAGAAAAGCGCCAGCGCGGCTTTTCGACAACGGCAGCCTGATCGAAACCGCCGGACGCGACCTGAACGCGCCGGTCACGGAAGGCGCGTTTCCAGCGGCGATTGAGGCGAAATTGGAAAAGGCGCTGCGCCGCAAGGTGTGGCTGCAAAGCGGCGCGCAGATCGTCGTTGACCGCTGCGAGGCGCTGACCGCGATCGACGTCAACAGCGGCAAGTTCGTCGGCAAAAAGAACCTTGCCGACACGCTGCTCCGGCTCAACCTCGAAGCCGCCAGAGAGATTGCCCGCCAAATCCGTCTGCGCGACCTGGGCGGCATCATCGTTATCGATTTTGTCGATATGGACAGCGATCAAGACCGCCAGTCGGTTTTGGACGCCTTTCGCGACGCGATGAGGCCGGACCGCGCGAAATGCCACATTCACGGGTTTTCACCAGCCGGGCTGCTGGAAATGACGCGCAGGCCGGTATACCGTCCGGTTGAAGGCGAGGCCACGCTGCCGGACGACGCAAGCACAGGAGGCACATCATAATGCGCGACGAACCGCCGCGGGTCTCGCAGGACGAAATCGAAGCGCAGCGCCTTGCCGCGCGCGAGATCGCGGACATACCGAACCGACCGAAGTCGTATTGCATCGTCACATATGGCTGCCAGATGAACGCGCACGACTCCGAGAAGCTCGCCGGCATGCTGACGGAAATGGGCTTGCGGGAGGCGGCCGCCCGGGACGAAGCCGATTTGATTCTGTTCAACACCTGCTGCATCCGCGACAATGCCGAACGAAAAGCGCTCGGCAACATGACGTGGCTCAAACAGCTCAAGCAAAAGCGGCCCGGCATCCTATTGTGCGTCTGCGGCTGCATGATGCAGCAACCGAAGATGGCGCAGATCATCCTGCGGCGCTATCCTTTTTTTGATATCGCGTTCGGCACGCACAACCTGCACCGCTTTCCGTCGCTGCTGCTGCGCGCGATCGAGACGCGCCGTCAGGTCATCGAGGTGAAGGACGAAACCGGCTGCATCGCAGAAGGGCTGCCGGTGCGGCGCGAGAGCCCGCACAAGGCGTACCTGACGGTCATGTACGGATGCAACAATTTTTGCTCCTACTGTGTCGTGCCGTATGTGCGCGGGCGTGAGAGGTCGCGATTGCCGGACGACATCCTGCGAGAAGCGGAGACGCTTCTTGGCGACGGCGTGCACGAAATCACGCTTTTGGGTCAAAATGTAAATTCTTACGGAAACGATTTGCCGGACGACACCTCATTTCCGGATCTGCTGCGGCGGCTCGACGCGCTCGGCGTGCCGCGGATCCGGTTCATGACGTCGCACCCAAAGGACTTGTCGGACGGCCTGATTGACGCGATCGCCACGCTGCCGCGCGTCGCCAGTCATCTGCACCTGCCGGTGCAGTCCGGAAGCGACGCGGTGCTCGCGGCGATGAACCGCGTCTACACGCGCGAGAAGTACATCGACCGCGTCCGCGCGCTACGCCGGGCAAAACCGGACATCGCGCTGACGACCGACCTGATCGTCGGGTTCCCGGGCGAAACGGAGGAAGACTTCCTGGACACGCTGTCGTTGGCGGAGGAAATCCGCTACGACGCCGCGTTCACGTTCATCTTTTCGCCTCGGGACGGCACGCGCGCCGCGCGGTTCACAAACCGCGTAGCCGAAGACGTCGCGGCCGACAGGATCGAGCGCCTGATCCGCACGCAGGAGCGCGTGACAGCGGAGATCCATCAAAGTTTGGTGGGCACACGGCAGCGCGTGCTGGTCGACGAGGTTTCGCGGCGCGGCGCGGGGCAGGTGGCCGGGAAGTGCGGCCGAAACATCACGGTCAACTTTGACGGCGACGCGGCCGTTATCGGATCGTTCGCGGACGTTGAAATCACCGCCGCGGGGCACAACACGCTCAAAGGAAAGCGGATCGGGTAACGAAGGAGGCACGCGACAATGGCCCTGACGCCCATGATGCGCCAGTACCTGTTGCTCAAGGAGCAGTTTAAGGACACAATCCTGTTCTTTCGCCTTGGCGACTTCTACGAGATGTTCTTCGACGACGCGCACATCGTTTCGCGCGAGCTTGACCTGACGCTGACCGGCAAGGACTGCGGGCTGACCGAGCGCGCGCCGATGTGCGGCGTGCCGTTCCACGCGAGCGAGACGTACATCAGCCGTCTGGTGCAAAAAGGCTATAAGGTCGCGATCTGCGAGCAACTGACAGACCCGAAGGAAGCCAAGACGCTCGTCGAGCGCGGCGTGATCCGTGTCGTGACGCCCGGCACGATCGTCGAGGCGTCGATGCTGGACGAAAAGCGCAACAACTACCTGCTGGCCGTCTGCGCCGGCGCGAAGCGCGCGGGCCTTGCGTACGCCGACGTTTCGACCGGCGAATGCACGGCCTACGAAGTGGACAGTTTGCAATCATTGGCCAATGAGATCGTCCGCATCGCGCCGAACGAAATCCTGGCGAACGAGGCCGCGATGCAGGCGCTGCACGGGCTCGCGCTGCCCGCCGCGCCGTCTCCCTACGAATCAAAGGCATGGGCGCCGCGCGCTGCGGAAAGGGTTCTCCTCGACCATTTCCGCTTGCAGTCGCTGGACGCTTTTGACCTGACCGACGCCAAGCTCGCCGTCTGCGCGGCCGGTGCGCTGTTTCATTACCTCAACGAAACGCAGCGCAACGCGCTTGGGCACATCACCGGCATCTCGCGGTACGCGGCCGGCGAGCACATGGCGTTGGACGCCGCGACGCGCCGTAATCTGGAACTGACGCAGTCCATCCGCCGGGGAAAGGGCAAAGGGACGCTTTTATACCTGCTGGATAAGACGGCCACGGCGATGGGCGCGCGCCGTCTGACCGCCTGGGTCGAGCAGCCGCTCGCGCGCCGGGAGCCGATCGAGGCAAGACTTTCGGCGGTGGAGGCATTGAAATCGTCGCCGGTGCTGCTGGACGGGTTGCGTGAAACGCTGAAAAATATCGGCGACATCGAGCGCATCGTTGGCAAAATCGCGTACAACGCGCTCAACGCGCGGCACTGTCTGGCGCTGCGCGCGTCGTTTGGCGCGGTGCCCGAAATCCGCGACTGGATCGGCGGGCTAGACGCGCCGCTGATCGCGGCGCTTTGCGCCGAGCTTGACCCGATGGACGACGTTTCCGACCGGATCGGCCGCCTGATCGACCCGGACGCGCCGCTCGCGCTGTCGGACGGCGGCGTGATCCGCGCGGGATACAGCGAAGAACTGGACGCGCTGCGCCGCGCCGGATCGGAAGGCAGGCAGTGGATCGCCGCGATGGAAGCGCGGGAGCGCGAGGCGACCGGCATCCGAAACCTCAAAATCAGCTTTCACAAGGTGTTCGGATACTGCATTGAGGTCACGAAATCCAACTATGAAATGGTGCCGCTGCGCTATGTCAGGCGGCAGACGCTCGCCAACTGCGAACGGTATGTGACGCCGGAGCTGACCGAGATCGAGCGGCAGATCACGGGCGCGGCGGAGCGCGCGCTGCGGCTCGAGGCGCAGTTTTTCACCGAACTGAAGGACTGCCTCGCCGAAAATACCGGCAGGATGCAGCGCACGGCGGAGGCGATCAAAACGCTGGACGCGCTTTTGTCGCTGGCGCTGGCTGCGCAGGAAAACGAGTACGTCCGCCCGGCGATCAACGACGACGGCGAAATCGACATCGCCGACGGGCGGCATCCGGTCGTTGAAACGATGCTGCGCGACGAGCGCTTTGTCCCGAACGACACCAAGATGAACCTGACCGACCACCGGATGCTGATCGTCACCGGCCCGAACATGGCCGGCAAGAGCACTTACATGCGGCAGGTGGCCCTGATCACGCTGATGGCGCACATGGGCAGCTTCGTGCCCGCGAAATCGGCGTCGATCAGCCTGACCGACCGCATCTTCACGCGCATCGGCGCGTCGGACGACCTGTCGAGCGGCCAGTCGACGTTCCTCGTGGAGATGAGCGAGACCGCGCAAATCCTCCGCAACGCGACGAAGCGGTCGCTGGTCATCCTGGACGAAATCGGGCGCGGCACCAGCACGTTTGACGGCCTGTCGATCGCCTGGGCCGTTGTGGAGGCGCTGGCGGGCGCGAGAATCGGCGCGAAAACGCTGTTCGCGACGCATTAT
Source organism: Eubacteriales bacterium (assembly GCA_031550455.1). GTDB lineage: Bacteria > Bacillota > Clostridia > Christensenellales > Aristaeellaceae > Avichristensenella. The sequence goes on along the minus strand of JAVBOQ010000228.1, from coordinate 6,236 downwards.
CACGAGCTGTCCGAGCTCGAAGGCCGGCTGGACGGCGTGATCAATTTCCGCATCGCCGTGAAGGAGATGGGGGAGGACATCCTGTTTCTGCGCAGGATCGAGCGAGGCGGCGCGGACAAGAGCTTCGGCATCCACGTCGCGCGGCTCGCGGGCGTGCCGCAGCCGGTCGTCGCGCGCGCGCAGGAGATCCTCTCGCGGCTGGAGGCGACCAATGTCAACCAGGCGTCGATCGGCGCGAACATCCTTGAGCAAAACCGCAGGAAGCAGCAAAAGCAGGTCGGTTTCGGCGATTTCGGCGCGGTCGGGCTGGTCGAGGAACTGCGCGCGCTGGACGTCAACGGCATGACGCCGATGGAGGCGCTGAACGCGCTGTTCACACTGCGCGAGAAAGCGAGGAACGTATAATGCAACGGCATGTGATACGGCCGCTCGATCCGCTCGTCATCGGCAAGATCGCGGCCGGCGAAGTCGTCGAGCGCCCGGCGTTCGCAGTCAAGGAGCTGGTCGAAAACAGCATCGACGCGGGTTCCACGTCGGTGTCGGTCGAGATGCGCGACGGCGGGCTGACGTATTTCCGCGTGACCGACAACGGCTGCGGTATCGCGCCGGAGGACGTGCGCATGGCGTTCGCGCGCCACGCGACGAGCAAACTGCGCGCCGCCGAGGAACTGGATTCCATCCACACGCTCGGGTTTCGCGGCGAGGCGCTGGCGTCCGTCGCGGCGGTCGCGAGGGTCGAAATGAAAACGCGCGCGCAGGGTGCGGAATCGGGCGTGAAGGCGATCGTCGCGGGCGGCGTCATCGAGTCGATCCAGGAGGCCGCGAGCCCCGAGGGCACGAGCATCACCGTGCGCGACCTGTTCTTCAACGTCCCCGCGCGGCGCAAGTTCTTAAAGCAGCCGGCGACAGAAGCCGGACTCGTTTCTGATATGATCATGCGGCAGATCCTCGCGCGGCCCGACATCGCGTTTCGGCTGTCGCACGCGGAGCGGCTGATTTACCAAAGCCCGGGCAACGGCAGCCTACGCGACGCGCTTTTTTCAGTGGTCGGGCGGGAGGCGCTCGCCGCGCTGGTCGAGGTGAAGGGCAGCGCGGCGGGCTGCGTGTTTTCCGGCTTCATCGGCGTCGGCGAGGCCGCGCGGTCGTCCCGGGCGATGCAGACGTTCATCTTGAACGGGCGATATGTCCGCAGCGCCGCGCTTTCACAGGCCCTTGACGAGGCGTGCCGCGAGCGTGTGATGATCGGCAAGTATCCGATTTGCGCGCTGCACCTGACAATGCCGTTTGAGGCGGTCGACGTCAACGTCCACCCGAACAAGCTTGAGGTGCGGTTTCAGGACGAGCGGCTGCTTTCGGCGGGGTTGGCCTCCGTGGTTCGCGCGTCGTTTGAAACGGAGCCGCTAAAAGCCGCTCCGGCGATGGCGCTTTCGGATCAACCCGCGCCGGAACCGCCGACAGAAGCGGAACCGACGCCTGAGCCCGGTTCCCGTCCGATCCTGCCCACGCCTGTCGCCAAACCCACGGTGCGGCTGCAGGACGGCGCGGTCGCGCCGCCGCTATACGAGGCCGCCGCGCCGGAGCCGGCAGAACAGATCGCGATGCCGGCGGAAACGCAAGCGCCGGATGGTTCCGGCGAACAGCCTGCCGTGCCCGCCGCCCGGATCATGGGCGTCGCATGGTATGAATACGTGTTTGTCGAGCAAAGCGACGCGCTGTTTGTTATCGACCAGCACGCGGCGCATGAACGCATTCTGTACGAACGTTTCCAAAAAGCGCTTGACAATGAAGCCGCGTCGCAGATGCTGATGCTGCCGCAGGTGGTGCAGTTGACGCACCAGGAACACGCTGCGCTGATGGCCAACCTGGACGCGTTGCGCGCGGCCGGTTTTGATCTGGAGGATTTTGGTGACCGTTCGATCCAGGTGCGCGCGGTGCCGATGGTGCTCGGCGCGCCGCAGATCCGGTCGTTCTTCGCCGACATGGCGGACAGCCTGCTTGCCAACAAGGCGCCGCAGACAAGCGAGCAAAGGCGGGACGCGCTGATCAAGCTGGCATGCCGCAAGGCAGTCAAGGCGGGCGATCCGCTGCCGCAGTCGAGCATCGAAGCGCTGATCCGTCAGATGCTTGAAACGGGCGCGCCGCCGACATGCCCGCACGGGCGGCCGCTCGTCGTCCGCATTGACAAGGCGGAGCTGGACAAGAAATTCCGCCGGATCGTATAGGCTGCCCGCGCAAATAATAACCTCGGAGGGATCGCAATGGCGGAGCAAATCGTTCAAAAACCGTTCGTCGTCGCCATCGCCGGGCCGACGGCAACGGGCAAAACGGCGGCCGCCGTTTCGGTGGCGAAAGCGCTGGGCGGCGAAGTGCTCTCGATGGACTCCATGCAGATTTATCGCGGCCTTTCGATCGGCACCGCCGCGCCGACAGCGGAAGAGATGCAAGGCGTGCCGCATCATCTGCTTGGATTCCGCCCGCCCGAGACGCCGTATTCCGTCGCGGAATACCAGCGGGACGCGCGCCAAGCGATGGCGGACGTGCTCGCGCGAGGGCGGCTCCCGGTTTTCACAGGCGGCACGGGCCTTTACTTGCAGGCGGTCAGCCATCCGCTCCGGTTCACGGAATCCGGCGGGGACAGCGCCGTCAGGCAGCGGCTGCAACAGGAGGCGGAAGCGCCGGAAGGGCCGCAGAAGCTGCTGATGCGGCTTGCGGTAGTGGATCCGGAAAGCGCGCAGCGGCTGCACCAGAACAACACGCGCCGCATCATCCGCGCGCTTGAGGTGTTCGAACAGACCGGCCGCGCAATGTCCGAGAGCAACACCGACTGGCGCGAGCAGCCGGACGAGCATTGGCTGATCTTCGCCTTGACGATGCCGCGCGACGCGCTCCGAAAGCGTATCGCGGCGCGCGTCGACGCGATGCTTTCCCGCGGGCTGATCGACGAGGTGCGCGCGCTGCTTTCAGGTGGCGTTCCGCGCGACGCGCAGGCGCTGCAGGCGATCGGCTACAAGGAAATCATCGCGATGCTGGACGGGCAGCTTACTGAAAAGGAAGCAGTCGAGGCGATCCGGACGCACACGGCGCAGTACGCGAAGCGGCAGATGACCTGGCTGCGCGGCGATCCGAGGGTTCGCTGGCTGGATGTGACGGACTATCCGGACACGGAAACGCTGCACACGGCGCTGGCGCAATGGATTCGAAACGAAATGGAGCGCATTCATGCCGAACATCGATGATTTGCTGATCCGGGCGGAGGCCGATTGCGCGCCAGTTTTTGAAAGAATTGACCGCGTCGAACGGGTCTGCTTCGACCGGGTACTGCGCGCGATGCAGCGCGAACAGATCGCCGCGCGCCATTTCGCGCCGACGACCGGCTATGGATACGACGACATCGGACGGGACGCGCTGTCCCGGGTATTCGCGGCATCGCTCGGCTGTGAAGACGCACTGGTGCGGCCGCAGATCGTCTCCGGCACACACGCGCTGGCCGTCGCGCTGTTCGGGCTGCTGCGGCCCGGCGACCGCCTGCTGGCCGCGGCCGGAAAGCCGTACGACACGCTCGATTCGGTGATCGGCGCGACCGTTGCGTGCGACGGCTCGCTCGCCTCGTTCGGCGTCGGGTACGATCAGGCGGAACTGACGCCGGAAGGCGAGGTCGACTTGGCCGCGATTGCGGCCGCGCTTCGGCCCCAAACCCGCGTCGTGCTGGTGCAGCGCTCGCGCGGGTACGCATGGCGGCCTACGCTGTCGCTGGAGGCGATCGGCGCGGTCGCGGAGGCCGTGCATCGCAAATGCCCGGACGCCGTGGTGCTGGTGGACAACTGGTCCGGCGAGTTCACCTGCGAAGCCGAACCTTCGTCATTCGGCGCGGACGCAATCGTCGGCTCGCTGATCAAAAATCCGGGCGGCGGCCTCGCGCCGACCGGCGGGTACGTTGCCGGGCGAAAGGATGCCGTCGAACGCGTCGCGGCGCGGCTGACATCGCCCGGCATCGGCGCGGAGGTCGGGTCCTACGCCGGCGGCTATCAGGCGTTTTTCCAGGGGCTTTTTCTCGCGCCGCACACGGTCGCGCAGGCGCTCAAAGGCGCGGCGCTCGCGGCGCGCGCGTTCGACCTCAACGGTTTCGCGGTGCATCCGGCGTTTGACGCGCCGCGCGGCGACATCATTCAGGCAATCCGGCTCGAAACGCCCGCGCGGCTGATCGCGTTCTGCCGCGCGGTACAGGCCGCCTCGCCCGTCGACAGCTTCGCCGCGCCGGAGCCGTGGGACATGCCGGGGTATCAACACCCGGTGATCATGGCGGCGGGCACGTTCGTTTCCGGCGCGTCGATCGAGCTGAGCGCGGACGCGCCGATGCGCCCGCCTTTCATCGCGTATTGGCAGGGCGGGCTCACCTACGCGCACGCCCGGCACGCGGTTCGGGAGACGCTGCGCGCGATCGAATCTGCCGACGCATAACCGCAAAAAAACGCGCGGCGGGCCAAAGAGGCCGACCGCGCGGGTGAACCAATCAGTGGTTGCCTAGAACTTTCGAAGCAGCGCGATGACCTTCCCGAGGATCACCACGTCTTTGACGATGATCGGTTCCATGTCGTCGTTTTCCGGTTGCAGACGGATGTGGCCTTTTTCGCGGTAAAAGCGTTTGACGGTCGCCTCGTCGCCGACCATCGCGACGACGACTTCGCCGCTGACCGCGGTCTGCTGTTGGCGGACAACGATGAAGTCGCCGTCCAGGATGCCGATGTTGATCATGCTCGGGCCCTGCACCGTGAGGATAAAGTGGTCGCCGTCGCTGAGCAGATCCGTCGGCAGGATCATTTGATCCGTGATATCCTGCAGCGCGGTGATCGGATCGCCAGCCGCGACCTTTCCCACGACCGGAACCGGCGAAAACGCGGTACGGTCAAACGCCGGGTCGTTCAACACCTCGATCGCGCGCGGCTTCATCGAACCACGGTGCAACTCGCCTTTTTTTTCAAGCCGGGTCAGGTGGCCGTGTACGGTGGATGTCGATTTCAAGCCGACCGCGTCACAGATCTCGCGGACGGATGGGGGGTAGCCTTTGTTCTGTATTTCTTGCTTAATGTATGCCAGAATGCGTGCCTGATTGTCGCCCCGTGGTCTACGCACGTCGCATACCCCCTATGTTTTTTTTCATTATAACACAGCTGAGGCAAGAGTTCAACAAAAATTCAAACGTTCGTTCGGCTTTTTTTAAGGAGGATATTGATGGACATAAAGAAGCATTCATCGGGCGCTGATTGCGTTTTGTACGACCGCGCATGCGTGCAATGCGGCGAATGTGATCGCTGCGACCTGGATCCTGAAAAAGTATGCGACAACTGTATGCGGTGTGTGCGCTCCGATGCTTCGTTTGCCGCGATCCGCATCGACGGCGTTCTGACGGAGGATGAGGCGCTGGGCGAAGAGAACGCGGAATAGGGGAGAGGGGAAAGGGGACGCTGGGACTCCGTCCCAGACCCTGCCAAAGGGGCTACGCCCCACGGCAAACGCATGAACTGAGGTTCATGCGTTTTCAGAGGCACGAGGAGGATTCGGCCTGAAACGCTGCGGCGTTTCAGGGCGGCCTCAGGCGAAAAGTCCAGATTCCTCCGGCTGCGCCTGCGGAATCTGCGCATTTTCGGCGCGCATGTCGCCGAAAATGATAGAACATCGAGAAGCCTCGGCCTCTCGAACTCTCCGGGCTGGATCTTCCTGCTTCATGCGTAAGCCCTGGGCTAAGCCCCTTTGGAAACCCCGCTTTTTCGCCTCGTCTGTACCGTGTTACCCTAGACCCCGCCCAAAGAAGGGATTCTTAAGGGCCAATGGCCCTTAAGCGGAGGTCCAGGAGGCAGAGCCTCCTGGCGGTTCTTAATCCACAAACCCCGGTCAATCCCGCAACCTGACCGCCTTCGCGGCCTTCCTGCGGTTTTCTTCGCTCATTTCGGCATAGTGTTTGCGCGTCGTGTTTACATCGGCATGACCGAGCACGTCCGCGACCAAGTAAATGTCGCCGGTGCTGCGGTACAATTCGGTGCCGTAGGTGCTGCGCAGCTTGTGCGGGCTGATTTTCGGCTTCAACGGCGCGGCGAACAGCGCATATTTTTTAACCAGATTCTCCACCGCGCGCTGCGTGATGCGCCGCTTTTGCAGCGATAAAAACAACGCGTCTTCGTGTCCCTCGAGAGGTTCCACCTCGTTTCGCTCCTTCAGGTACGCCAAAAGCGCCTTCGCGA
>JAVBOQ010000189.1:0-3198 GCA_031550455.1 Eubacteriales bacterium | reverse complement strand
GGGAATCCGGGCGGAGCGCCGGGATAAATTCGGCTCCGACATGGCGATACTGGCCGGGGATCTGATGCAAGGGTGGGTGTTCGACCTGCTGGATCAGGGCGACTACGCGCCGGATTTGCGGCGGAGGATTCATGGTGAATTCCGCCGCCGGGGTTATCTGGAGCTGATTTCCGGCGAAGCGCTCGACGTGGAGTTTTCCTATCGCGACCCGGCTTCGGTCACCGTGGTAGAGCTTTACCGCATGCAGCGGGGCAAAACCGGCGCTCTGCTGCGGCTGGCGGCGGAAACCGGCGGCGCGCTGGGGACGCTTGATGCGTCGTGGAGTCATGAATATATTCAGGCGCTGGGCGACTTCGGCGAAGCGCTGGCGCTGGCCTTTCAATTGCGCGATGATGAACTGGGGTTGTTCGGCGATTTCGCCAAATTCGGCAAGCCGATCGGCTCGGATTTGACCGAATCGAAGGCGACGCTGCTCCTGATCCACGCTTTGCAGCATGGCGACGACGGGGTGAAGCGGCGTCTGCGGGCGCTCCTTGGCCGTCCGTCCTATACGGAAAAAGAGCTTCAGGAGGCGCGCGGACTTTTGATTGAGTGCGGCGCGGTGGCGCAATTGCACCGGGAAATCGCGCGCCTGACCGACACGGCGGAGGCGGCCTTGAACCGGCTGCCGCCGAGTTGCCGGCGCGAATATCTGAGGGAATTGGCGCGGGATCTGATGCGCGACGCGCTGAAGACTTTCGCGCTGCACAACGGAGACATCGAGATTATCATCGCGAACAACGACGCGCAGGCGCTCGGCGCGGTCGACGCGCTGAACGAGGTGCAGTACAACCTCGCCGGGGACAGCAAGGGCAACATCCCGACATTCGGCATCGACGCGGTCGCGGAGGCGCTGGAGGCAGTTAAGCTGAAAAAAATGGCGGGAACCATCAGGCAGGATCCGTTCGCGCTCGCGACGGTGGTCGTATTCTTCGCCAGAAACGTGCAGACCGGCGTTCCGATGACGACCGGCATTGAAAAGCTCAAGGTGGACAGCCAGGCGCTGAAAGTGCGTCTACCGTACATGATCATCAAATAGCTAACGGCGGCAACATCATCGCGCCGCTACCAGCCGTGCGACTGCCGCACCACCAGCGAGGTGTCCAACACAATCACCTCGTTTGTTTTGATGCCGCCCAGCTTTCGCATCAGCACTTCGGCCACGATATACCCCATCTGGAACGCCTGCTGCCGCACCGTGGTCAGCGGCGGGGACACCATGCCCATCCAATCGTAATCGTCAAACCCGATGATGCCGATGTCTTCCGGGATGCGCGCCCCGGCTGCCTTTAACGCACGCAGCGCGCCCATCACCATCACATTGTCCGCAGCAAGGATCGCGTCCGCGCCGGTTTCCATCAGCCGCACGGCGCATTCCTCGCCCCGCGCCAGCGAATAGCTTGGGGAAAGCAGGATCAGCGCCTCGTCGGCAGGCATGTTAAGCTCGGCCAGCGCTTCCAGGTATCCGGCATAGCGCTGTTGGCCCGTGGCGCTGCCAATGCCCCCGATAAACCCGATGCGCCGCTTGCCGCACGCGGCAAACAGCCGCACGGCGTCGGCGACGCCCTTTTTGTTGTTGGACGTGACGCAACTGCTCTCGTCATCGCTGCGGCGGTCCATCAGCACATACGGAAGGCCCATCTCGCGGATGGAGCGAATTTGCCGCTGGCTGTGCGACGACGGCACCACGATGACCCCGTCCACCCAGTGCTGGCGGAGCACCTGCGCCGACGGCAGGCTCTGCTGGACGCCGCCGTGCGGGTCATAGGTCGAGACGATCAGCTCGTACTGCGTCTCGAACATCTTTTTGCGCACGCCCATGATGACATCCATATAGAAGTAGTTGGCGTTCATGTTGTTGGTGTCGCTGGGGATGATGATCGCGATGGTGTTGGATTTCTGCGTGCGCAGCATCCTTGCGGCCATGTTGGGGCGGTAACCGACCACCTTGGCCGCGCTGAGCACCTTCTCCCGGCTGTCCTCGGACACGGCGCGCGTACCGTTCAGCGCGTGTGACACGGTCGCGATCGACAGGCCCGTCATCTCCGCAATCTTCTTCAAGCTCACGTAACTACCTCACAAGCCATATTCCTTTTGTGGTACGTAGCGCATCGCAAACGTCCCCGCCCTTGACAAACGTATGGCGCGGCGGCGGCGCAACAACGCCGAGCGACCGACCACATTCCCGAGGAAAACCCATGAATGTGGCCAGTCGCTAAACGTTTTACGCCATCGGACAAGTTTACGGCAAACTGTGTACCTTGTCAACGAACATTTTTTGCGGGATCAGGGCGTCCGCTTATACCAATGGAAAATCTTAACGCATCCAAAGCGGCGAGAGATTTTTCATCCGGCTAGGAGCCGGAACGAGGCGTAGCAGCGCTACGCCAAATGGAGCGCGACAACGCCGTATGGAAAAAGATCCGGCGCGACGATGCGGTAAGGTTTGGAATTGGTATTACTCGTGAATGATCCACACTTCCTTCTGCGGCGTGCTGAGCATCTGTCCGCCGTCCTTCGTCACACGGACGACTTCCTCCTGGCACAGGCGGCCGTGCGAGGTCAAAATCGCCGGTTCCAGCGTGAAGGTCATGTTTTCCTCGAGCAGCGTGTCCATGCCGATGCGCGCGCCGCGCCCCGCGCCGATGCCGCCGTTGTGGGCAAACAGGCCGATTTCGTGCCCGTAACCGCCCTTCCACCCGTCCTCGTATCCCGCCTCGAGCATCACCCGGTTGCCGATTTCGGTCAGGTCGTCGGAATTGACGCCCGTGCGCATCGCCGCGCAGACTTCGCGGTTCATGCGCTGTATCGTTTCCCACGCATGCTGTACTTCATAGGGCGGAGCGGTTTCGCCCGGGCGCAACGCGTAGAAGGAGCGCTGGTTGTCAGAGGCAAAGCCGTCGATCCGCACGCCCAGGTCCACATTGACCAAATCGCCCGGCTCGATGAACACGTCCACGGGCGGCCTGCGGCAGTTATAGCTGGAGCGCGCGCCGACCGAAACGTAAGGATTGCCCTGCTCGTCCCATGAAAATCCATAGCCCTTGCCGCGAATGATCCCCTGAAACAGCGCCTGCACATCCCGGCCCGACATGCCAAGGCGCACGCGCGGCCTGGCCTCGTCATAAATCTTCATGGCTTCTCCTCCTTAAAACATGC
>JAVBOQ010000095.1:0-6270 GCA_031550455.1 Eubacteriales bacterium | reverse complement strand
CCGCGAGCGGTTGTACACGCCCGGCCACGTCGTCTCCCGGATGCCGTCGCAGCCCTTCCACCACCAGCGCTTCAGGTCCCACGCGTCGTGGATCTCGACCTTGCGCACGGCGGTCGCCCGGTGCGAAAGCTGCGCGGGCGGCGTCCCGTTGTCGAATCCGTACCGGCGCATCCAGGCGGCGTCCGCCGACGCGCGGCGCTCCGGCGCTTTTTGAGGCGGCGGCTGGCACGCCGCGAGCGCCCGCGCGCAATCTTCGCCGAGCATCCGGTCGTACAGCCGGATCTCGTCAAAGTCGCCGGTGCGCATGTAGTTGTAGCTGGACTGCACCTGCGCGTTTGAAATGATGCGGCTGTGCGTCCCGAACTGGTCAAGTCCGGCGTCGAGCAGCGCCGTCTGGCGAACCTCCCCGGCCGGCTTTCCGTCGATGAACAGCGATACGCCGATTGCCTCGTCCCAACCGAAGCAGACGTGAAACCACCGGTCGGGCGAAGGCAGCGCGGCAAACCGGTGCGAGACGCGCAGCCTGCTCAGGTTGATGTCGGTGACGAACGCGTCGACGCCGTGGCCGTTGTAATCGATGCGCAAAAAAAGGCTGTCCCAGCTCGAATGGTCCGCGAACGACACGCGGAACAGCGGAAACTCCGTTTCGCCAAGCGCCGTGCGCGGCCTAAAGAAAAACGCGACCGTCCCGCGCTGGCTGTAGAGGTTGCCGGACGCCCAGAACGCCAGCAGTTGATCCGGCAGCATGCGCAGCGCCCGGCCGTTCACGCCGTCGCCAATCGTTTCGACGCTGCGCAGGAAGTTTGGCACAGAGTTTCCCGCCGCGTAATCCGGCGTCGTCCCGTTTTCGCCCGAGAGGTAAAAAAGCAGCCCGTCGTCCATTGTGGTTTTCCTATCCTTTCAGGCCGGAAGTGGATACGCCTTCGACGAAATAGCGCTGGCAGATGAAGAACAGCACGATCAGCGGCGCGATGCTGCATACCGACATCGCCATGACCTCGTTCCACTTGACCGCCTCCGTCGACGCGTCGACCGTCAGCCGCAGGCCGAGCGCCAGCGTGTATTTCGACGGCGAGTTCAAGAAGATCAACTGGTTGAAAAAATCGTTCCATGTCCAGAGGAACTGAAACAGTCCGGCCGAAAAGAGCGCGGGCTTCATCAGAGGCAGCAGAATCGACCACAGGATGCGCAGCGATCCGCAGCCGTCGAGCTTCGCGGATTCGTCCAGCGAGCGCGGTGTCCCGCGCAGGAACTGGATCAGCATGAAGATAAAGAACGGAAAGCACGCGAACATCGCGGGGACGATGAACGGCAGATAGCTGTTGAGCCAGCCGAGCGAGCGGAACAGCATATAGCGCGGGATGATGATGACCGTCGAGGGCAGCATCATCGTCGCGATCATCAGCGGGAACAGCACCTTTTTCATCGGAAAGTTGAACCGCGCGAACCCGTACGCCACCAGCGAGCAGGACGCGACGGTGAACAGCGTCACCGGCAGCACCAGCGCGAACGTATTGACGTAGAAGTTCGTGAACGTGACGGAACCGGTCGCGCCGCTCATCCAGCCGTTCGCGTAGTTGGAAAACAAAAACGTTTTCGGGAACAGGCTTTTGGACGCGAAGATCTCATTTGATTCCTTGAACGAGGCGAAGAACATGAACACGATCGGGTAGATCAGCACAAACCCGACGAGGATCAACAGCAGATGGCGCAGCGCCGCCCGGCGGATTCTTCGCGCGCTCATGCGCCTTCACCTCCGTCCGCGTAGTACACCCAGGCGTCCGACGAGCGGAACACCAGCAGCGTCATCACCAGGATGACCGCGAACAGCACCCACGACTCAGCGGACGCGTAACCGATCCGGCCGTTGACAAACGCGTCGTCGTACAGCTTCATGCCGATGATGTACGTGGACTTCATCGGCCCGCCGTTGGTGACGACGAACGCGGACGTGAAGTTTTGAAGCGCCTGGATCGACTGCATGATCAGGTTGAAAAACAGCACCGACGAGATCTGCGGCAGCGTGATGGAGAAAAACTTGCGGATCGGGCCCGCCCCGTCGACCGACGACGCCTCGTACAGCTCCGGCGGGATCTGCTTGAGCGCTGCCAGAAAAATGACCATCGCCGAGCCGAACTGCCAAACCTGCAAAAGCGAAATCGTCGTCAGTGCGACCGCCGGGTTGGTCAGCCAGTCGACCGCCGGAACGCCGAGCACCGCCAGCGCGCGGTTGACCGTGCCGTCGCGCATGAACAGCACGCGCCACAGCACCGACACCGCGACGCTGCCGCCCAGGATCGACGGCATATAGTAGACGGTTCGGTACAAACCGATCCCGCGTGTTTTCGTGTTGAGCAGCACGGCGATGAACAGCGCGCAGACGAGCTTGCCCGGCACCGCGATCAGCGCGTATCGCGCGGTGATGCCGAGCGTCGCCAGGAACTGCTTGTCGCGCGTGAACAGCCGGACGTAGTTGTCAAACCACAGGAGTTCCGGCGAGTGTCCGAACGAATATTTCGTGAACGAGTAAAAGAACGACGCGAGGAACGGGTATAGCTGGAAAACGCCAAATCCGATGATCCAGGGAAGGATGTAGTACAGGCCGACATACCGCTCCCGCCTGTAGGGGGAGCCGCGGGACGCCGCGCCGCGCTGCGCCATGTGGATGCACCTCGCTATCTGTTGCGAAAGAAGGGAGGGCAGCGCGTGGCGCCGCGCCCTCCCGCCGTTTGCCGGAGATGAAAAGCTGTCAGGAATTGGCGTCGACGATGTCGGCGATGCGCTCGAAGACCTCGTCGGCCGCTTCCATCATGTCTTTGTACTGGCCGTATGCGATTTTCTCCATGATTTCGGTAAACAGCGCTTCCACTTCGGTGTTGGACGACCAGCTGTTGAGCATCGATCCGGCGTTCGCGAGCGAGTATTCGGCGTTCGCGAGCGCGTCCACATCCAGCAGGCCTTCGGCTGACGCGATCGCGCGGCTCGCCTCGCGCGAGGGAACCGAGTAGTTGGCCTTCAGCAGGCGGATCGCGGCCTCGTTGTTGAACATGTACGCGAGGAACTGCGCGGCTTCCGCCGGGTGCTTGCTGTCCTTGCTGATCGCGTACATGACGGCCGGGCGCACCTCAATGCCGGTTTCCACGCCGTTTTCAAGCGTCGGCATCACGAAACCGGTCGTCGTCATCGTGCCGTCCTCTTTCTTGAGGCGGGCGGAGCCGTCGGTCATCGCGGACGTGCGGCCCAGGATCATGAACATCTGGCGGTTGATCCACGCCGGGTTCTGCGTCATCGTGTTGTTGTACACCGCCGACTCGGCGATCGGCTGGAAGATGGCCTCTTTGTAGAGCGTGTCGACAAGGCCGAGCGCTTCCGCCAATTCTTCCTTGGTGCAGCCCATCGTGCCATCGTCGTTGATCAACTGGCGGCCGGTCAGTTGGCGCAGGTAGACGCGGGCGTAGTACAGCGCGGCCTGCTTGCTGTCGACGCAGCACAGGTAGTTCGCCGGGTCGGCTGCGTGCACGGCCTTGCCGAGCTCGATCAGGTCGTTCCAGGTGAACACCGTCTGGTCGCCGGTGAACCCGTACGCGGCCAGCGCGCCGCGGTCGACCAGCGAGCCCATGCCGTTGATGCCGATCGGCAGCAGCAGCGTCCTGCCGTCAAAGCGGGCATAGCTGTCCATCAGGAACGCGTCGTAGGACGCAAGGTCCAGGACGTCCGCGTACGCGTTCAGATCGACGAAATAATCGCCCTGCGATACGAGGCCTGCCACCCACGGCTGGTCGACCGCCAGGATGTCGGCCGACGCGCCCGACGTGATCTGGATGTTGAACTTGTCGCGGTACTGCGCGAACGCGGAATACTCCGGTTCGATGACGATGTTCGGGTTTTCCGCCATGAACGCGTTGATGATCGCCAGAATCGCCTCATGGCGCGCGTCGCCGCCCCACCAGGACATGCGCAGCGTGACTTTTTCCTGCGCCGCGACGCCGGTCAGCGACACGGACAGCAGCATGGCCAGCGCGAGCAGGCACACGATCGCCTTTTGAAACCGTTTCATGATGATTACCTCCCAAATTTGGTATTGTATACAAACAGTGTACCAAACCTGCGGGGGATCGCAAGGACCAATGGATGTAAAAAGGTATCATGCGCGGGCGCGGCTTTCGTTGCGAAATATGCGCGCGTGCAGGAGATTCGCGGCAGCGTCGGGAATCAAAGATACATCAACCGATTGGGGAAAGGTGAGCTTCATGCGAGACGGAATCGCCGTGGGCGGCAGCATTCTGGTGGACCACATCAAGCGCATCGACATTTTTCCCAGGGAGGGCATGCTCACGCCGATCCTGTCCGAAAGCCACGCGATCGGCGGCTGCGTGACGAACACAGGGATCAGCCTGAAGCGGCTCGATCCCTCGCTGCGCGTGGTGGCGTCCGGCTGCGTCGGTAGCGACGAATGGGGCCGGTTCGTTCTGGACGCATTTCACGCGGCCGGGCTGGAAACCTCGGGCGTGCACCGCCTTTCCGACACGCCGACCGGGTATACCGACGTTTTTTCGACCGGCGGCACGCGCACGTTTTTCGTCAACACCGGCGCGAACGACGCGTATGCGCCCGAATGCGTCGACTTTGACGCGCTCAACGCGCGCATGCTGCACACCGGCTATTTGTTGTTGCTCAAGCAAATGGACGCGCCGGACGGCGTGTACGGCACCCACATGGCGCGCATGCTGCACGAGGCGCGCCGCAGGGACATCATCACGTCGATCGACGCGGTCAGCGAGGACAGCGACCGCTTCCACCGGATCGTCCCGGCCGCGCTGCCCTACTGCAACTATGTGGTCTTTAACGAAATCGAGGCCTCGCGCACGGTGGGCATCGCGGCGCGGGACGCCTCCGGCGCCCTGATTTGGGACAGCCTGCCTGCGCTCTGCGAAGCGCTGCTGGCGCTCGGTGTCGAGACCGGCGTGGTGATCCACTGCCCGGAGGCCGGTATTTTCATGGACGCGCGCGGCAAGTGGGCCTGCGTCCGTTCGCTTCAACTGCCGCCCGGGTTCGTTCAGGGCAGCCTCGGCGCGGGCGACGCGTTCTGCGCGGGCGTGCTGCACGGTCTGTATACGGGCATGGATCCGACGGACATGCTCAGGCTCGCGAATTGCGCCGCTGCCGGCTGCCTGTCGAGGCCCGACGCGACGAGCGGCGTAGGCAGGGCCGAGGAGATGCTGCGGCTCAAAGGCGCGTATGGGTTGGCTGGCGATGTGTGGACGGATGGTAAATGAGGCGGGACAAGGAAAGTCATGACCACCGGCAAAGACGATGGCATGACGGAGCCCTGTAAGGGCATAGTGCCGGCAGCGCCAACGCGCTCTGAAGGTCTGCCAAGTGCATCATTGTTACAAGGAACCTTGATTTCTCAAGGTTCCTTGTTTGGCGGGAGCATGTGGGAATCGAACCCAGACAAAACCGTTGAAACATAAGCGAAATTTAGGTGTCGTGTTGCATTTCGTGTTGCATGAGGTTTTCGGCATGCTTGGCCAGCACAGCGTTAACCTCTGTCATCTTTCCCGCCATGACATGCTGGTAGACGCTTTTTAGCATATTTGTCGTGGCGTGGCCCATCAGCTCCATGGCATACTTGTCGGGAACGCCGAGGGCAAGCATCACGGAAGCTTTGTAATGCCGAAGATCGTGCAGCCGAAATGCATACCCGTGTTTTTCGCGCAGTTCCTTAAATGCCATGCTGACGCGATCCGGGGTCACCGGGACAATGCGTTCACGCTCATCAGCGATACACAGGAGGCGGCTCAGCAGAATATTCGGAGCCGGTATAATACGCGTGCCAGCGTACGTCTTGGTTGACTTGATAGTCCAACCGCCGTTGGGCGATTTGACAAGCGCTTTATCTATGCTAATCGTGTTGTTGTGAAGATCTAAATCTGCTTTTGTCAAGGCGCACATTTCGGATCGGCGAAGACCGACGCACGCCCTGAGAATAATCGCTGCCTCCAAGTATGTCCCCTTCGTAGCCACCATAAGCCGAGTGACATCGTCGTCAGATGGGATAACAGTCCTCGGCTTTACACGTTGTGGGAGTTTGGCCGTAACGCAAAAATCAGGGTAGTATTCTCTCAGGGCCGATCTTAGCAATCCATAAGCATTATGGACAGTTTTGGACGCCTGTTTGCGCGCGAGTTGATTCACCGATTTTTGGATCGTTTCGGCTTTAAGATCGCCGAGTGATATGTCCATTAATTCCGAAAAGTAAGCCTGCCT
>JAVBOQ010000186.1:0-4653 GCA_031550455.1 Eubacteriales bacterium | reverse complement strand
GGGGCTCTGCCCCTTGGATCCCCGCCAAAGGGACAGTGTCCCTTTGGAAACCCCATTTGAGGAGCAGCGTTGCCGGGTGATTCCTTCCCGCCGTGAAGCCCAAAGACGAGAAGGAACCCGAACACTTCTCTTCCCCCGCCCCCCAAGGAGGGAGTCTTAAGGGCCTAAGGCCCTTAAGCAGGATTCCAAAGGGCAGCGCCCTTTGGCGTCCCCACCTCCGCCCCCGAAAGGAGCTCTCCCATGTCCCGTTCCATCGGCGCCAGGGCGGAGGACGCGGCCTGCGCGTTTCTCGAATCGCTTGGGTTTGTCATCCTCGCCCGCAATTACGCTATTCGCGGCGCAGAGGTAGACATTGTCGCAAAAGAAGGCGATATTGTGGCGTTTGTGGAGGTTAAATACCGAAAAACCGTCCAAAACCACACCCCGAGGGAGAGCGTAACGCCCGCAAAGCAAAAGCGCGTCGCGATGGCCGCGCTTGCGTGGCTCTGCGCGAACGGGACGCCCGAGGCGGCCGTCCGGTTTGACGTAGTCGAATCGGTCGCGGGCGGCATGGCGCTGCTGCGCGGCGCGTTTTCCTATCGGGAATGATTATTTTGCAATTTATATGGAAGGATAAACCATCGGTGTTCGTCGAATGAATAGCGTGACTACGGACAAATGGAGGCATTGCATGCGCCGATTCGTTTGTTTTCTGATTGTCTGCCTGCTGCTGACCGCGGCGGGCGCGGCTTTTGCCGAGGAAAACCTGATCCGAAACGGCGGCTTTGACGAGGCGACGGACGGCTGGCCCCACGAATGGCTGGAGGACGCGTGGCTCTATGACGAGGGCGTGTCCTTTCTTGAGCTGAGTGAGGACGCGCGCGGCGGCGCGTATTCCGCCTGGATCGAAAACGCCGGGTCGAACGACGCGCGGTTCATCCAGCACGTGGCCGTGCAACCGGACGCCGTATACCGGCTGTCCGGCTTTATCCGCGCGGAAGGCTGCTCGCCCGAGTTCGGCGGCGCAAACCTCTCCGTGCTTGGCAACAGCGGCAATTACCCGGCGCTGTTTGACACGCAGGGGCAGTGGGAA
Organism: Eubacteriales bacterium; assembly: GCA_031550455.1. GTDB lineage: Bacteria > Bacillota > Clostridia > Christensenellales > Aristaeellaceae > Avichristensenella. Next base: position 3,581 of record JAVBOQ010000186.1, on the reverse strand, counting down.
CCGATTGAGTGCTACGTGCGCACCACGAAAGATCAAAATGAAATCACCGTTGCCGCGCGGCTCGGCTTTTATGGCAGCGACACGACCGGCATGGCGTGGTTTGACGACATCTCGCTGACCCGCGTCGACGAGGCGCCCGCGGGCGCGGTTGTGATCTCGCTGGAGCCGTACGCCGTTTCGCAGGCCGGGAGCGCCGCGCCGGATACCGCCGCATCCAACAAATCCGTCGACCTGTTCATGTGGACGGCCGCGTTTGTCGCGCTGTGCATCGCGCTGTACGTCGCGCGCGGCAGACGGATTCAAAAGCCCGTCACGCTGTTCGGCATCGTTCTGCTGTTCGCGGCGGCGATCCGCCTCTATCTGATGGCGACGCAGCCCGGTTATCCGAACGACATGATGTGCTTTTTCTCGTGGGCCGGACACATGGCGGACGTCGGCCCGGCGTCGTTTTACCAGACTGTCAGCTTCTGCGACTATCCACCCGGCTACATGCTGATGCTGTGGTTCCCGGGCGCGTTGCTGCGCGTCTTTGGCATCACTGAACTAAACGCCATGGGCCGCATCGTCGTCAAGCTATACCCGCTGTTGGCGGACATGGGCGCGATCTGGCTGCTGTTCACGGTCGGACGCAAGCGCCTTGGCGACAAGAACGCGCTGCTGCTGTCCGTCCTGTACGCGTTCAGTCCGGCGGTGCTGCTCGACGGCGCGGTCTGGGGCCAGATCGACGCGGTGCTGGCGGTCGGCCTGTTTGTCGCGGTCATGTTCGCCGTGGAAAACCGCTGGCATTTCACCATCCCCGTGTTTGTCGCGACGGTGCTGATGAAGCCGCAGGCGCTGATGGCCGGGCCGGTCGGTCTGGCCGCGTTCGTATTCTTCGTCATTGATAAGGAAACGCGCCAAAAGGCGCTGCGCGGCCTCGGTTTCGGCCTGCTCTTTTCGGTTCCGGTCGCGATCGCACTGCTTGCGCCGTTCCTTTGGAATATGCCCAGTGCGTTGACATGGCTGTACAATCAATACACCGGCACGCTGGGCTCCTACGCGTACGCGACGATCAACACGGCGAACTTCTATTATATGCTCGGCGCGAACTGGAAGCCGCTGACCGAATCCATCGGTCCGGTGACGTTCCAGACGCTGTCGACGGTGTTAACGGTGCTGTCGGTCGCCGGCGTGCTGGCGCTGTACGCCTTCCGGCGCGGCCGGGACAACCTGCCGTTCTTCTGCGCGCTGGCGTTGATCGCGCTGTACCTGTTCGGCACGATGATGCACGAGCGCTACCTGTTCCCGGCGCTGATCCTGCTGCTGTACGCGTATGTCCGGCGGCCTGACAAGCGGCTGCTCGCGCTGTTCGCCGGGTTCTGCGCGACATTCTTCCTAAACTGCGCGGTGGTGCTGCGCGACCTGCATCTGGCGTCCGGTTTCGGCCTGTTCGGCATCATCCTGGCGGTTGTTAACCTCGCGCTGTTCGGGTTGGCCGTGTGGACGGCGCTCGACAGGCGCACGCTGCCGCTGCGCGAGCCGCCGGAGGTTGAACCCGCGCTCGAGGAGCGTTTGCCCTCGCTCGAGGGCCGCACGCCCGGTATGCCGCGGCTGCGCGCGCTTGACTGGGCGCTGATGATCGGCCTGACGGCCATCTACGCGGCGACCGCGTACATCGGCCTCGGGAGCGGCGTCGCGCCGCAGACGGTCTGGAAGAGCAGCGGCGGCGGCGAATCGGTCGTGTTTGACCTGGGCGAGCCGCAGGGCTTTGAAGTGATGTACTACGGCGAAATCAGCTCAAGAAGCTTCTCGCTTTCGTTCTCCGAAGACGGCGAGGTTTGGACGGATCCGTATCAGGCGGTGCTGGGCTGGGGCGACTGCTTCCAATGGCAGTATCTGTGCGGATTTACATGGTCCGAACGGGACCAGAAAAACGTCTCCAACGACATCCCCTTCCAACTGTCGGCGCGGTATATCAAGCTCATCCCGGACGCGCCCGGCGTCCGGCTGATGGAGGTCGTGTTCCGCGACCTTGACGGTAACCCGCTTCCGGTCGTGTCCGCGACCGGCGCGGGCGGCCGGGAAGGCGCGGCGTCCGACCCGTGGCTGCTGGTGGACGAGCCGGAGACGATGCCGGAAGCGCCGAGCTACATGAACAGCATGTACTTCGACGAGATCTACCACGGCCGCACCGGGTACGAGCACGCGCATCAGCTCGCCACCTACGAAACGACGCACCCGCCGCTCGGCAAGATCTTCATCATGTGGGGCATCGAGCTGTTCGGCATGACGCCGTTCGGCTGGCGGTTCATGGGCACGCTGATGGGCGTGCTGATGGTGCCCGCGATGTACCTGATGGGCATGCTGCTGTTCCGCAAGCGGAACTTCGCGTTCATCGGCGCGTTCGTGATGGCGTTTGACCTGATGCACCTGACGCAGACCCGGATCGCGACGATCGACAGCTACGCCGTGCTGTTCATCATCCTGATGTACCTGTGCATGGTCCGCTACCTGCAGATGAGCTTTTTCCGCGACGGGTGGCGCACGCTGGTCCCGCTTGGCTTTTCCGGGCTGTTCATGGGCCTGGGCTGCGCCAGCAAGTGGATCGGCATCTATGCGGGCGCGGGCCTCGGCGTGCTGTTCCTGTGGTCGATGGCCCAGCGGTATTTGGACTGGCGCGCGGGCAACGCGGCGGGCGGCGACGCGGCGGCCCGCGTGGCGAAGTACCCGTCCTACCTGATCGGCACGCTGCTCTCGTGCGTCGGGTTCTTCGTCGTCATCCCCGCCGCGATCTACTATTGCAGCTACATCCCGTATTTCGCCTACAACGGCGGCGTGACGCTCAAAAAGTTCCTCGACGCGCAGGCTTCGATGTTTGACTACCACGCGAATCTGGTCGATGACCACGCCTTTGCGTCGCCGTGGTACGAATGGCCGCTGATCTTAAAGCCGATGTACTACTACACCGGCGCGCCATACAGCAAGCTGGGCGTCGCGTCGACGATCATGTGCATGGGCAACCCCGCCGTCTGGTGGGTCGGGTTCGCGGCGCTCCTGTCGACGCTGTGGCGCTGGCTCAAGCCGCATGTAACCTTTCAACGCGTCACCGATCACCGCCCCGCGCTGCTGCTGCTCGGGTTCGCCGCGCAGTTCCTGCCGTGGATGCTCGTGCCGCGCACGATGTTCATCTACCATTACTTCGGCAGCCTGCCGTTCGTGATGCTGATGATCGCGTTCTGCTTTGAGAGGCTGTACAAAAAAAGGCCCGAGCGCGCGAAGGTGCTGCAAATTGTGTACATGAGCGCAGTCGCGCTGCTGTTCGCCGCGTTCTACCCGGTCGCGACCGGCGTGCCGGTGCCGGCCAACTGGATCGACGCGGTCAACTGGCTCCGGTTCGTGAAGATGCCGGGGGCGCAGTTCCGCGGGTGGATCTACTACTAAGGTAGAAGGACAAGGGGGACGGGGGGGGGGGGGGGGGGGGGGGGCGGGCCCCGGCCCCCCCCCCCAAGACCAGAAGCGAAAAAGAACAAAACGGACGGGCACAGGGCGGGTCGTGCTGGGGGGGCGGGACGCAGCGAGCCAGGGGGGCCAACACAGGGAAA
>JAVBOQ010000338.1:0-5986 GCA_031550455.1 Eubacteriales bacterium | reverse complement strand
AAGCGGATGTATCAGCGCCAGTACGATCCCGAGCGCAAGGCCACCTCGAAAAAGACCGGCGTGCGCGAGGTCGGCATCGTTCCGGATGACGATGTGATGCGCGGCGGGCGCAACAAGCGCCGCAGGCCGCTCAGCGCGCAGCAGGGGATGGCCCCGATCCGGATCGAAAAAGCCGTGATGACCGCCGAGACGATCACCGTCAAGGATTTGACCGAGCGCATCGGCAAACCCGCCGGCGACATCATCAAGAAGCTGCTCTTGATCGGCACGATGGCGACGATCAATCAGGAGCTTGATTACGACACCGCGGCCCTCGTCAGCGCGGAGTTCGGCGTCGAGCTTGAAAAGAAACTGGATAAAACCGCCGAGGATATCCTGGGCGAAGAGAACTTTGACGACGTCGAAGAGAATCTGGTCGAGCGCCCGCCGGTCGTGACGATCATGGGCCACGTCGACCACGGCAAGACATCGCTGCTGGATTACATCCGCAGTTCCCGCGTGACCGAGGGCGAAGCCGGCGGCATCACGCAGCACATCGGCGCGTATCAGGTCGAACTGAACGGCAGGCCGATTACGTTCCTCGACACGCCGGGCCACGAGGCGTTCACGGCGATGCGCGCCCGCGGCGCGCAGGCGACGGACATCGCGATTCTCGTTGTCGCTGCGGACGACGGCGTCATGCCGCAGACGATTGAGGCGATCAACCACGCGAAGGCCGCGAAGGTGCCGATCATCGTCGCGATCAACAAAATGGACAAAGAATCCGCCAATCCGGACCGGATCAAGCAGGACATGACCGCGTACGGTCTGGTAACCGAGGACTGGGGCGGCGACACGATCATGGTGCCCGTTTCCGCGATCACCGGCATGGGCGTCGATCAACTGCTCGAAATGATCCTGCTGGTCGCGGACGTGCAGCAGTTCCGTGCGAACCCGAACCGCCGCGCGCGCGGCCTCATCATCGAGGCGAAGCTCGACAAGGGCCGCGGCCCGGTCGCGACGGTGCTCGTGCAAAACGGCACGCTGCGCGTTGGCGACACGATCGTCGCGGGCATGGCGTTCGGCCGCGTCCGCGCGATGATGAACGAGCGGGGCGAGCGCCTCAAGGCCGCCGGGCCTTCGATGCCGGTCGAGGTCATCGGATTCGGCGACATCCCGGACGCCGGAGACGAGATGAGCGCGGTCGACGACCGGCTGTCCCGTCAGGTCGTCGAAGAGCGCCGCGACAAGCAACGCGCCGCGCTGGTTAAGGCGTCCGCGAAGGTTTCGCTGGACGATCTGTACACGAAGATCGCCGAGGGCGAGATCAAGGACCTCAACCTGATCATCAAGGCGGACGTTCAGGGCTCCGCGGAAGCCGTCAAACAGTCGATGGAACGGCTGTCGAACGACGAAGTGCGCATCCGTACGATCCATTCGGGCGTCGGTGCGGTCACCGAAAACGACGTGCAGCTCGCGATCACGTCCGGCGCGATCATCATTGGGTTCAACGTGCGCCCGGAGAACAACGCGCGCGATCTGGCCGCCCGCGAGGAAGTCGACCTCCGACTGTACCGGATCATCTACCAGGCGATCGAGGACGTCGAAAAGGCGATGAAGGGCCTCTTGAAGCCCCAGTTCAAGGAAGTCATCCTCGGCCACGCCGAAGTGCGCAATATTTTCAAAGTCACGGGCGTCGGCACGGTCGCCGGCTGCCATGTCACCGACGGAAAAGTGCAGCGGAACGCATCCGTTCGCCTGCTTCGGGACAACATTACGGTGTTCGAGGGCAACCTCGACTCGCTCAAGCGGTTCAAGGACGACGCGCGCGAGGTCGCGCAGGGCTTTGAGTGCGGCATTGGGCTGGAAAAATACAACGACATCAAGGAAGGCGACGTCATCGAGTGCTACGTCAGCGAGCAGATCGCCCGCTGACCGCCCGTACGCCGCTCGCGTTCCCCGGAGGTACCCATGCCCATGCAATATGACCGCATCGACCGCATCAGCGAAGAGGTGCGGCGCGAGGTGGACCGCATCCTGCGCGAAGATGTGCGCGACCCGCGGGTGACCGGCACTTGGTCGATCACCCGCGCGGAGGTCACACGCGACCTGCGCTACGCAAAGATCCGCGTCAGCGTGTTGGAGGACGAGCTTCGCGCGCCGCTGGTCAAGGCGCTCAAGAGCGCCGCCGGTTTTGTCAGGCGCGAGCTTGGCAGACGGATCGACCTTCGGTATGTTCCGGAGATCCTGTTCGAGGCCGACGACAACATCGCGTACGGCGCGCGCATCGCGTCCATTTTACAAAATGTGCTTCCGGAGACGAATGAAGCGGATGATGAGCATAACGAAGGCACTGAATGAACTGGTCAGGGCAATTCAGGACGCGCACAGGATCGCACTAATCGAACACACATCGCCGGACGGCGATACCTGCGGCTCGGCGCTTGCGCTGTGCCGCACTCTATTGCGCCTTTCGAAGGATGCGACGGTTTTCTGCGACAATCCGACGCCGCGTATCTACGCGGACCTCGACGGCGCGGACCGCGTCTTATCGCCGGAGGCCTGGGACGGCGTCGCGTTTGATCTTGCGATTGCGGTCGACGTCGGCGACCGCAGGCGGCTTGGCAAGTGCGCCGCCGTGTTCGACGCGGCCGCGCGGACAGGCCAGATTGACCATCACGGCACGAACCCGGCATACGCCGCGATCAATGTGGTCAAAAGTCCGCTGTCCGCGACCGGTATTCTGGCGGAAAAACTGATCGACGCGCTGGGCGTGCCGTTTGACGCGGCCATCGCGCACTGCCTGTTCATCGCGGCGGCGACGGATACCGGCAATTTCAAATACAAGACCACGGACAGGGCAGCGCTTCGGCTCGCGAAGCGGTGCGCGGCCGCCGGGCTTGACATACGGGCGGCGGAGCGCCGCGCTTTTGAACTGCGGCCGCTGTGTCAGGTGCATTTGATCGGCCGCGCGCTCAGCGGCATGGAACTGCTCGCGGACGGTCGCGTCGCGCTGATCCGGCTGACCGACCGCGATTTTGAAGAAACCGGGTCGATGCGCGAGCATACCGAGGGCATCATCAATTTCGGGATCAACACGGAAGGCGTAGAGATCGCCTGCATGCTCAGCGACCATGGCGACGGCGAGCGCGTCAAGTGTTCGCTGCGTTCGTTGGCGCCGTATGACGTGGCGCGCGTCGCGACCGCTTTTCGCGGCGGCGGGCACGCGCTGGCCGCGGGCTGCATGCAGCGCGCGACGATGGACGTCGCGGAGGAGCGCGTCGTCGCGGAAATACTGGCTGAATTGGAGCGCGCGCGGTGAACGGATTTTTAAACCTGATGAAGCCGCCGGGCATGACGTCGTCCGACGCGGTCGTGTTCATCCGCCGCACACTTTCGGGCGAGAAGGTCGGCCACGCGGGCACGCTGGATCCGGAAGCCGCGGGCGTGTTGCCGATCATGGTCGGCAAAGCCGCGCGGCTTTTTGACCTGCTGGTCGAAAAGCAAAAGGAGTACGTGGCGGAGATCGCGTTCGGCGCGTCGACGGACACGCAGGACGCGCAGGGGAACATCCTGGAAACATCCGCGGCGATACCGGATACGTCAGCCATTCAGGCTGTGCTGCCGCGCTTTGTCGGCGACATCACGCAGGTGCCGCCGGCCTATTCGGCGCTCAAAATCGGTGGGCGTTCCGCGCACGAGATGGCGCGGCGAGGCGAGATGCCCGCGCTCGCGGCGCGACCGGCGCGGATCGACGCGATCGACATGGTTGGCGAGGCGGAAAACGGCCGCGCGCTGCTGCGCGTTCAGTGCGGCAGGGGTGTATACATCCGGACGCTTTGCAACGACATCGGTGCGGCGCTTGGTTGTCCCGCGCATATGGCGTTTCTGCTCAGGACGCGCACCGGCTTCTTTTCGATCGGCGACAGCGTTACGCTGGAGGAATGGCAGGGCACGGCGAACCGCGCATCGCTTCTGATTCCGATGGACGCGCCGCTATCGCACCTGCCCGCCGCGCGCGTGGCGGAGCACTGCCTCGCGGCGTGCAAGAGCGGCAACCCGCAACCGTCGCTGATCGCGGCGGATGACGCCGTGTACGCCGGGGCGGCGGCGCGCGTTTATTGCGGCGGCCTGTTTGTCGGCATCGGCGCGTGGCGGGAAAACGCACTGCGGTTCAAAGCGGTGCTATGCGAGTGAGGGATCCGTTTGACGGACAATGAGCGCATCTTAAAGGAGCTGAACCGGTTGTATCCGGAAGCTCGGCCGGAGCTTAACTTTTCCAACCCGTACGAAACGCTGGTCGCGACGATGCTGTCCGCGCAGTGCACCGACAGGCAGGTCAACAAGGTCACGGAGACGCTGTTCGTCGAAGTGCCGGACGTTTACGCGATGGCGAAACTGACCGCGGAGGCGCTGCATCCGATGATTCGGTCGTGCGGATTCGTCAGCAAGGCGAAGAACATCACGGCAGCCTGCCGGATCATCGCGGAGCAACATCACGGCGAGGTGCCGGACACGCTGGAAGCGCTGACCGCGCTGCCGGGTGTCGGCCGGAAGACCGCGAACGTCGTGCTGGCGAACGCTTTCGGCGTGCCGACGCTCGCGGTGGACACGCATGTGTTCCGCGTGTCGAACCGGCTCGGGCTGGCCGACGCGAGGGACGTCATGCGCACGGAGACGCAACTGATGGAAGCGATTCCGCGCGCGGACTGGATCGCGGCCCATCACTGGCTGATCTACCACGGGCGGCGCGTATGCGCGGCGCAAAGGCCGGCGTGCGACCGCTGCACGCTGGCTGCGTGGTGCAGATACCGTCGCGAAACACCAAAGCCGGAGACGGGGGAGCGAGTCTGTTGAAAGCGAAAGAACTGTTTCATACAACCGAATAAAGGAGGGACGCTTATGACCATCATCCTCGTTGAGGTTGGCATCCTGCTCGCGCTGTGGATTGCGCGAAAGCTGCTGAAGAACAAGATTTCGTTTTTTCTGCGGGAGGGCGGCGGGTACACAGTCCGCCGCGACAGCTATCGGCAGGACGGACAGTTGGTTTTGATCGAGGACGTCGTCTACTGGCGGCATCCCGAAAAAAATCGCCGCTATGTGCGCGTGGACAAGACGAACATCGTCTATTCGATGGTGATGCTGGACAAACGGGTGAACACGCTGCTGGTCTACGGGTTTTGCATACCGCTCCTGTCCATGCTCAAGGGTAGCGATACCGAACTGCGCCGTGCGCTCGTTCTGGGTGGCGGCGGCGGCTCCGTTCCGCTGTACATCCTGCGGAATTTCACCGAAACGCGGACGGATATCGTCGAGATCAGCGAAAAAAGCATCGAAACCTGCAAAAAGCACTTTCTCTCCGAGTACGCGGGCGATGAAAATCGGGTGCGTTTCTATCAGGACGACGCGGCGAACGCCGTGAACAAACTGACGGAGACCTATCAGTTTGTGTTCTGCGACCTCTATCTCGGCGGCAACGTGGCGGAGATGGTATACGATTGGAGTTTTCTGCAAAAGGCGGCCGCTTTGACGGATCCGAACGGGTTCCTGGTCATCAACGGCAGCGGGTTCAGCACCGCGGGCGCGGCGTGCGTCGTCGCGATGCTCAAGCGCAGCTTTGCGCACGTCTGGTTGATGTATGTGCACGGGCACGGGTTTGTGCCGATCGCCTCCAACAAGGAATGGAAGGCGCTCGACCGGATTCTGGCGGAACCCTCGCCGACCTTTCTGCCGGTCTATCCGAGCGTTTTCACGGATGCCGAGTTGAAGGTCATTTCGGAGCGTTTGTCCGGGGAAGCGGAAAAACAGTAACGGGCGGATTGATGTTTTGCAATACCAATTCCAGTTAGGGAGTGCACGATAGATCGCGAGAGATTTTGTCGCATGGCAAGGAGGCTCCAGTCAGCGTAGCCGGAAGCTACGCTGACTGGAGCCAGACGCAGCCATGCGGCAAAAGATCCGCGAGATACGAGCAATCCGTGACTGGAATTGGTATAAAGAACGGGAT
>JAVBOQ010000090.1:0-3990 GCA_031550455.1 Eubacteriales bacterium | reverse complement strand
TGTCCGAGGCGATCCGCGCGGTCGGCGAATATGAGGCGAGCGTGTGGCTGTACGCCGGCATCACCATCCCGATGCGCGTCCTCGTCGAGGCGGAGGCATAAAGGGCCGTGCAGGGAACGACGTTGCCGCCGAACAACCAGGAGGCTGAGCGCAGCGTGCTCGGCGCGATGCTGCAGGACCCGGAAGCGGTGCTGCTCGCGCAGGAGCTGCTTTCGCCTGCCGCCTTTTACCAGCCCGCGCACCGGGAGCTGTACGACGCGATGATCTCGCTGGCGGTGCAGGGCAAGCCGGTCGATCTGGTCACCGCCGACGAGGAACTGGCGCGCCGCGGCACGCTTGAAGGCATCGGCGGGACCGCGTACCTGGTGCGGCTGACGCAGTACGTTCCGACGACCGCGAACGTCCGCGCGTACATCGACATCGTCGACGAAAAACATACGCTCCGGCAATTGATCGACTGCGCGAACAGGATTCTGCAGCTTTGCTACGGGCAGGATCAGCCGCTGTCCGAGATGCTGCCCTGGATCGAAAAGGCAATTTTCGACATCGCGATGCACAAAGGCGGCGCGGAAACGCTCGTACACATCCGCCATGTGCTGACGCAGACCTATGCGCAGATCGAGACGCTGTCGAAGCTCAAGGGCAAGATCAACGGCGTGCCGACCGGGTTCACCGACCTTGATAACCTGCTGACGGGCCTGCACGGCGGCGAACTGATCCTGCTCGGCGCGCGGCCTTCGATGGGCAAGACGAGCATCGCGATCAACATCGCGCAGTACGCGGCGGTCAAAGGCGGCAAGGCGGTCGCCGTCTTTTCGCTGGAAATGCCGCGCGAGCAGATCGGCATGCGCATGCTCTGCACGGAGGCCAGCGTCGACATGCAGGACGTGCGCCACGGGACGATCGACGACGACGGCTGGACGCGGCTGACGATGGCGCTTGGCCCGCTTGCCGCGTCGAACATGTACCTTGACGATACGCCCGGGATCACACCGTCGCAGGTGCGGTCGCGCTGCCGCCGCCTGATGGCGGAACGCGGGCTCGACCTGATCGTCATCGACTACCTGCAGTTGATGGCGACCGACAAGCGCACCGAAAACCGGCAGAATGAGGTCAGTGAAATTTCCCGCGCGCTCAAGGGCATCGCGCTGGAGCTTCGCGTGCCGCTGATCGCCTGCGCGCAGCTTTCCCGCGCCAACATGCAGCGCGCCGACAAACGGCCCGCGCTGTCCGACCTGCGCGATTCCGGGTCGATGGAACAGGACGCGGACGTCGTCATGTTCCTGCACCGCGAGGATTACTATAACCCGGACACGGACGCCAAGAACATCGCGGAGGTCATCGTGCAAAAGCAGCGCAACGGCCCGCTCGGCGTCGTTCAGCTCGCGTGGCTCGGGCAGTATACGCGCTTCTCCAACCTCTACAAGGGGTAATTTCCCTCTGGTTTTTTCCGGCATCATCCTCTATACTGTATCTATGAAAATTTACGCGAAACAGGTGCGGCGCGCGATGGCGGCGCTGCTCTTTATCATAGGAGTCGTCTGCGCGCAGCTTCACCCGGCTGCCGCGCAGGAGGCCGCGCCACGCTACAGGGCGCTGCTGATCGGCTGCGATACGTTTGTCAGCGCCGAAGCGATGGAACCTACCGGCCGCAACAACCTGCACATGATCGAAACCATGCTGGGCCGCGACGCGCGCGGGTTCACCATCCGCAAGCAGTACGGCGTCACGGCCACCAGGGAAGCGCTCGCGGCGGCGATCCAATCCGCGTTTGAGGGCGCTGTGGCGGGCGATGTGTCGCTGCTGTACATCACGACCCACGGCGAGTTCACGACCGTCGACGGAAGCCCGCAGGGCCTTTTGCTGCTGTCCGACGGCATGGGCGAGGAAAAAGTCACCGCGGCGGAGCTAAACGGAATGCTCGACAGCGTGCCGGGCACCAAAATGCTGATCGTCGACGCGTGCAACTCCGGCGCGCTGATCGGCAAGGGCGTTTCGCCCAACATCGGGTCGGATCAGGTGCGCAAAAACTTTCAGACGGACGACTACAAGGTGCTGACATCCTCGGGCGCGAGCGAATCGTCCTGGTACTGGGGCGATTCCGGCAACTATGACGTGCCGCCGGGCGGGTCATACTTCACCACCGCGCTCGCGATTGGCGCGGGGTTTCTCGGGACGAGCCCCGCGGACACGAACCGCGACGGCGTCATCACGATGGCGGAGATGTACAATTACCTCTGGGTCAACGAGGCCAGCTCGACCGTGCAGATGTATCCGCAGGACGACAGTTTTCCGCTGCTGGTCTACGGGCGTCCCGTGACAAGCGCCGCGCCGACAAGCGATCTGTCCAACATCGTGTACGGCAAAACGATGCTCGACCAGAAAAATCCGGTGATCACGCTGTCCTACACGGTGCTCGCGCCGACGACTGTCGAGTACAGGGTGACCTACCTGCGCGACGGCCAGTGGGACTGGAGCGACGCCGTGTCCATTCCGGACAGCAGCGAATGGGACGGCGACATCGAGCCGACCGGAAACGTCAGCGTCGGCAGGACGCGGATCAAACTGTCGTTGGGCGACGTTTTGCCCGACGACTGGACGTACGCGATGCTGCACATCATGTACCCGGGCGGCGAAGACGCGAGGAACGCGCCGTTTATCTACGCCGGGCGCGTGTTGTCCGCCCGCATCCCGGGCAAGGATCCGGCGCTTTCTGTTCGGACCGCCGGGACGTTCGACACGTCCGGCGCGGACGAACTGGAAATATTTGTCACGCACGCGGCGCCGTGCATCCTGACCGTCAACATCAAGGATCCGTCGGGAAAGATCGTCAAGCGCCTCGCCTCGAGCCGGCAGACGCGCCCGTCCGCGCTCAGGCCGGAAGGGACGCTGCTCTATTGGAACGGGTTGTCCGCCGACAGGGAACCTGTTCCCGCCGGCACCTACACGATCGTGGCGACTGCCGAGATCGGTGAAAACACATTTACCGCCGAACGTAGCATGGAGGTTCAATAGCCGCGCATACCTTCGATAGAGGAGGCGATGCGCATGTCACAGTCCCGCACCAGGGTTTCGAGCGTCACCGTGCGAGAGCGGACGCAGATGGCCACAATTCATTCCGCGCGCGCCCGCGCGGAAACACACACGCAGCCGGACATTCCGGCGTCAAAGGAAAATATCGGCAAGCCGCTCGGGTTCGGCGAAAGGATGCTGCGCAACACGGCGGTCAGCGTGGCGTTGCTTCTGACCGTCCTTGCGGCGCAGAGCGTGGACGCGCCGGCGACGAACGGCGCGACGAACCTGCTGTCCCAAGTTGTGTCGATGGATCTTTCGGAGAGCATCGGTAGCCTGAAATTTGTCGCGAACCTGCTGCCGGAAAGCGCGGAGGTGTTCTGGGGCCTCGGCACGGAACGCTTTGCGCCGCCGACGGACGCGGAAATCGTGCACGCGTTCAGCGAAGCGGAACCGTGGACGGGTTACGCGCTCGGCGAGGTTCGGGCCAGCGCGGCCGGCGAGGTGATGAGCGTTTCGACGGACGCGGTGGGCCGCGCCTCGATCCGGATACGCCACGCGAGCGGTTTGGAAACGCTCTATGACAACGTGCTGACCACGTCCGCGCGCGAGGGCGACTGGGTGGAGGCCGGCGACGCGATCGGCGGCGCGCGGGCGCTGGTGTTCGCGCTGCGCGTCGAAGGGCGGCCGGTCGATCCCAAACCGTATTTGCGATGATGACGATTGGCGCGGCGTTTGGCGTGCCGCTTCGGATGCACATGGCGTTCCCGGTGCTGATGGCGGCGGCCGCCATGCTCGGGCAGGCGCGCGCGCTGCTGATGCTTCTGGCGGCGCTCACGCTGCACGAGGCGGCGCACGCGGCAGCCGCGCGCGCGGTGGGGCATCGGTTTGACGCGATCGAACTGATGCCGTTCGGCGGCGTCGCGCGGATGGATACCGCGCCGCAGCTTCGGCCGAACCAGGAGGCCGCGATCGCGC
>JAVBOQ010000251.1:0-14536 GCA_031550455.1 Eubacteriales bacterium | reverse complement strand
CTTTTTGCCGTCGCTGTCGTACGGGTTCCAGTCAAAGCCGCCCAGGGCCGGGTGCTTCGCCTTGTCCGCCGCTTCGTCGGCGAACGCGCTGACGGCGGTGATGAGCATCATGGCGACGAGCAGCAGGCTAACCAGTTTCTTCATGTTGAGTCCCTCACTTCCCAATTGTTTGACCATAATCTAACATAAACGGTCAATAATGTCAATAGTGTTCGGTAAAAAAATGAACGGGAAATGAACAGACAGGCTGATGGATGCGCGCGTAGATATAGCCAGTGTTAATTCGTGGAAAAGCAATTGCTGGAATGTGTAAAAAGACCTCGCTTTGCCGCGAGGTCTTTTCATCAACCGATTACGGTGAACTCAGGTACCGAAGTAATAATCGAGGAAGGCAAGCCATTCGATCTCGATATCTTCTTCAGTCATACCCTGATCGAAGTAGAAATCGTAGAAATAATTTGCCATGTTCTCAAAGTCTTCTTGCAAAACTTCGTCTACGTCATCCGTGCTCCAGTCCATGCACCAGCAGCCCGCGATACCGCACCATTCGAAGTCGAAATACAGATAGTCAGTGAAAGTAGAATAGCCATAAACGCTCCAAGAGAGATCATACCAGTCGAAGCCGCAATAGCAATCGCAATCCGCGATCACACAGTAGATGCAGCAGTCATAGTACGGGTTAAACGGATAACGAATGAAGCCGTTCTCGACGGGTTTCTTCTGGATGCGCGCCGCGAGCCAGCCGGGAATACCTTTCTCGCCAATACCGTTGGACTTTTTGCCGTCGCTGTCGTACGGGTTCCAGTCAAAGCCGCCCAGGGCCGGGTGCTTCGCCTTGTCCGCCGCTTCGTCGGCGAACGCGCTGACGGCGGTGATGAGCATCATGGCGACGAGCAGTAGGCTAACCAATTTCTTCATGTTGAGTCCCTCACTTCCCAATCGTTTGCCCATAATCTAACATAAACGGTCAATAATGTCAATAGTGTTCGGGAAAAAAATGAACGGGAAATGAACGGACGCGCTGATGGGCGCGCGTATACATCGCCAGCGTTAATTCAGGGAGAAGCAATTGTTAGGCATTGAGCAAAACAGAACCCGCCGTGAAGCGGGTTCTGTTTTGCGGTTCCGGTTTTCTCAATCCGTTCCGTATTACAGGTCGTAATCGGCAAGGAACTGCTCCCAAAGGGCTTCGGCTTCTTCTTCGTCATCGGGACAATCGGGATCGTTAAAGAAATAGGTCTCAATAAATGGCATGTATCCGTTGTAATACTCATCAAGGAACTCTTCGAAGGTCTCCGGATCCATACAATAGCAGCCCGGGACGCCGCAGTAGCGGTAGCCAAATAACGGAAGCGAGTGTTCGCAATCCTCACCAAAGTAATCGGAGAGAGAGGCAATCCCCATGTGCACGCCGGCGCACTCATAGCAATCGCAATCCGCGATCACGCAGAAAATGCAGCAGTCATAGTACGGGTTAAACGGATACCGAACGAAGCCGATCTCGACGGCTCTCATGATGCGCGCCGCGAGCCAGCCGGGAATACCTTTCTCGCTAATACCGTTGCCCTTATCCCCATCGCTGTCGTACGGGTTCCAGTCAAAGCCACCCAGGGCCGGGTGTTTCGCCTTGTCCGCCGCTTCGTCGGCGAACGCGCTGACGGCGGTGATGAGCATCATGGCGACGAGCAGCAAGCTAACCAATTTCTTCATAATAAGTCCCTCGCTTCCCAATTGTTTGCTCACAACTTACCATAAACAGCGGATATTGTCAATAGTATTCGATAAAAAATGAACGGGACATGAACAGATCTTCGGTATCCGAAAACACCTGAGCCAGAAGCAAAACCCCCGCCAAAAAGCGGGGGTTTTCAGGCAACCGTTACGAATCAGGCGGCCCAGGGAAAGTATTTGTCAAGACAGTCCGTCCCCTGATCCTCGTCATCGGCAAGATCCATGCCATCACTGCGGAATGGATCGAAAAAGCACAGCTTGCGCATAAGCGGCAATGGGTCGGCGGATGCCGTCACCCGCGCGCCGCGATGCTCCGCGCCACGCGCATGCCCGTGCAGCTCGCCTGCATCAGCCCGCGTGTGATGCCCGCGCCGTCGCCGATCGCGAACAGCCCTTCGATCGCGGTTTCAAAATCGGCGTTCACCGGGACCTTCGACGAGTAGAACTTGACCTCGACGCCGTACAGCAGCGTGTTCTTGCCATACAGGCCCGGCGCGAGCTTGTCAAACGCGCGCAGCGCCTCGATGATGCTGGTCAGATGGCGGCTCGGGATGACAAAGCTCAAATCGCCCGGCACCGCGGTCGGCAGCGTCGGTTCGGTGGTCGACTTTTTCCGCCGTGTCGCGTCGGTGCGGCGGCCTTGCAGCAGGTCGCCAAGCCGCTGCACCATGATCGGCCCGCCGGTGAGCATGTTGGCGAGTTTCGCAATGTAGCGGCCGTACTCGATGGGCTGGTTGAACGGCTCGGTGAACCGCGTCGACACGAGCACCGCGACATTTGTGTTGCCGGTGCGCTTGTTCGGGTCGCCGTAGCTGTGGCCGTTGACGACCGCGATGTCGCCCTCGTAATGCTCCTCGCTGACGACGCCGCCCGGGTTCATGCAGAACGTGCGCACCTTGTTTTCGTAGGTGTCGGCGTAATAGATCAGCTTCGCCTCGTACAGGTGACGCGTCAGGTGATCCATGATCGCGTTCGGCACCTCGACGCGCACGCCGATGTCCACTTCGTTGTTGCTGGTTTTGAGGCCAAGGCGCTGAATCTGCCTGGTCAGCCAGGCAGCGCCGCCGCGGCCCGGTGCCGCGACGACATAAGGCGCGTCGCAGCGGAGCACGGTTCCGTCAGGCGCGCGCAGCGTCACGCCGACGATTTTTGAATCCTCGACGATCAGGTCCAGCGCGGTCGTCCGCTCGGCGAACGTGAAATTGTTCCACGCGATCAACCGGTCGTACATCGCGCCGAGCACCTCGCCCGCGTGATCGGTGCCGAGGTGGCGCACCGGGCAGGGCACGAGCTTGATGTTGTGCCGGGACGCCTCATATTTAAGCTCGTCTACCTTCGGGTCGTTCAACCCGTGCACGACATCCGGCGCGCCGAACTGCATGTACACCGCGTCGGCCTCCCGGATCAGCGCCTCGGCGGCCTGCGTGCCGATATAGTCCGCGATGTGGCCGCCGACCTCGCTCGACAGCGACAGCTTGCCGTCCGAGAACGCGCCCGCACCGGCCCATCCGCTGACGATCGCGCACGGTTCGCAGCCGACGCACTTGCCGGTCGTGCGCATCGGGCAGGCGCGGCGCGCGATCGCGCGGCCCTGATCGACCAGCAGCACGCGCGCGTCCTTCTTTTTTTCCATCAGTTCCAGCGCGGTGAAGATGCCCGCCGGGCCTGCGCCGATGATGATAACATCGTAACGATTGTTCAACACGATCCCGCTCCTGTTTCTAGGTATTTGCACTGGCCGGCGGTCAGCCTGAACGTCTCGGCCTCGAACGCTTCCTCCAACTGCGCGACGCTCGAAAACGAGCACAGGGCGACCGCGTTCAGCCCGCGGTCGCGGACATACGCCGTTGTGATCGCCGAGAGGCTCTTGCCGAGCGATTTCGACAGATTTTGAAGCCGGATCAGCCTGCGGCGGTTTTCCGGCAACAGGTCATAGTATTTCAGCGGGCTGGCGCTCGGTTCCCTGCCAGCCGCGCGCGCCGCGAACCAGCCGCGCGCCTGCGCGCCGAAGCACATCACGGGCAGTCGGCTCTCGCGGTACCAGCCAAACTCGATTTCGTTCATCGGCACGTGCGTGATGTCACCGGTGATCGCGGCGGTCGTCTGCGCGAGGCTGAAATGCAGTTGGCAGCAGCGCAGCGGTTCGAACCCGTTTTGCAGCGCGAACTCATTCGCCTCGATGATGCGCCCGACTGTCCAGTTCGACACGCCGACCGCGCGCGTCTTTCCGGCCCTGACCAGCCCGGACAGCACGGGCACGATCGCGTCGACCGGCGTTTTGACGTCGTCGCGGTGCAACAGGTGCAGGTCGGAATGGTCGACGCCCAGGAACGAAAGCGACTCGTTCAGGTCCCGCTCGATCTCATCCTTGGACAGCCGCGAACGGAACATGTCACCTTTGTTCGGGTGGCTGCCCTTGGTGACGATGTTGACCTTTCCGAAAAGGCCGCGGCTCCTGATCCATTTGCCCAGCGCGCGGTCAGAGCCGCCGTCGTAGTATAGCCGCGCCGAGTCGAACGTGTCGCCACCCAGCTCGACGTACCGGTCCATCACCGCGAACGCGGCCGCCTCCCGCGCCGGGTCGCCGCGCTTGCTTTCGCCCAGCGCGATGTCGGTAAACTCGAGGCCCTCGGCGATTCGGATCTTTTTCATGGAAGCACGCGCCTTTCGGTTGGGTGGTGGGAAGGGGGAGGAGGGAGAACGGAGAACGTGTTCTTTCTTTTCGGGGGAAAAGAAAGAACCAAAGAAAAGCCTTTTTGGGGCTGTGCGGCAAAGAAGGGATTCTTAAGGGCCAATGGCCCTTAAGGCACCGCCGCACAAAGAGCGTCGCTGGCATCGCGAGAGATTTTCGTGATGATCAAGGAGCCTGTAGGAAGCCGTAGCAGCGCTACGGCGACCGGAAGCGCGACGCAGAGCAGCACGAAAAGATCCGCGATGACAGTGTGCGCGATTGTGCGGCGGTGCCTTAAGTGGGGATCCAAGGGGCAAAGCCCCTTGGCGTTCCCCATCCTTCTCAATACGCCTTCGCGAAATACATCACCTTGTCGGCTTTTTTGCCGCAGACACAGCAGGCGTCGCCGACCGGGGTCTGGTCGAACGGCATGTTGCGGGTCGTCGCGGAAAGCTCGGCCTTGACGCGCTCCTCGCACGCGGGGTCTCCGCACCACATGCCTTTGGCGAAGCCGCCGTTGACAGCCGCTTTCAGTCCGTCGTAATCAAGCACGACATGCGTCTTTTCGGCGCGGAACGCCTTCGCCTGTTCGAACATCGTCTTTTGAATGTCTTCGAGCAGCGATAGCAGCGCTTCCGCGAGGCCTTCGAGCGGCAGCGTGATCTTCTCGAACGTGTCGCGCCGCGCGACGACGGCCTGACCGGCCTCCAGGTCGCGCGGGCCGACCTCCACACGCAGCGGAACGCCCTTCAGTTCCCAGTCATTGAACTTGAAGCCTGCGGACACGGTGTCCCGGTCGTCAAACTTCACGCGGATACCGGCCGCCTTTAACGCGTCGGCGACGGCTTTCGCCCCTTCGATGACGCCCGGCTTGTGCTGCGCGATCGGCAGCACGACCGCCTGAATGGGCGCGACGTTCGGCGGCAGGCGCAGCCCGCGCTCATCGCCGTGCGTCATGATGATCGCGCCGATCATCCGCGTGGACACGCCCCAGCTCGTCTCATGGACATACTCAAGCTTGCCCTCTCGGGACAGGAACTTGATGTCGAACGCCTCCGCGAAGTTCGTGCCGAAGTTATGGGTCGTACCGGCCTGCAGCGCCTTGCCGTCCTGCATCATCGACTCGATGGAGTAGGTCGCGCGCGCGCCGGGGAATTTCTCGCGTTCGCTCTTCTGCCCGCAGGTGACGGGCAGCGCCAACACGTCCTCCGCCGTTTCGCGGTAGACTTCCAGCATCCGCAGCGTCTCTTCCTGCGCTTCTTCCACGGTTTCGTGGATCGTGTGGCCTTCCTGCCAGAGGAATTCGGCGGTGCGCAGGAACGGCCGCGTCGTCTTTTCCCAGCGCATCACCGAGCACCACTGGTTGTAGAGCATCGGCAGGTCGCGCCAGCTTTGCACCCATTTCGAATACATCGCGCAGAACATCGTCTCGCTGGTCGGTCGGATCGCGAGGCGCTCCTGCAGCGGTTCCAGGCCGCCGTGCGTCACCCAGGCGACTTCCGGCGCGAACCCTTCGACATGCTCCGCTTCTTTTAATAAGAAACTTTCGGGGATCAGCATCGGCATGTAGACATTCTCGTGTCCGGTTGCCTTGAACCGATCGTCAAGCTCTTTTTGAATCCGCTCCCAGATCGCGTAGCCGTACGGCTTGATGACCATACAGCCGCGCACCGGCGCGTAGTCAACCAGCCCCGTTTGCAGAATCACGTCGGTGTACCACTGCGAGAAATCCTGGTCGCGCGGCGTGATGTGCTGCACAAATTCCTGTTCTTTTTGCTTTGCCAAGGGAACCGCCTCCTCAAAAAAATATGCCCGCGCCCCACTGCTGGGACGAAGGCGCGCTTCGCGGTACCACCCGGCTTGACGCGCGTTCGCGCGTCCGCTCTTGGCCTCTATCGCAGGCGATGCGCCCCGCGCCTGTGACAGCTCGGACAAACGGTTCCAAACCCGGGCGCGCTCTCAGCCGGCGGCGCGCGTTCTCTGGACGGGTCAAAACAGTCGCTTCTGTCCACGGGGACACATCATTATACTATGAAAGGAACGGAATGTAAAGTGCCGCGGGAACGACATAGGACGTTTGCGCGTCTGTATACGTAACAAAGTCGGAGCTTGCGTAACCAGCCTGAATTCGCTATAATAGAAACCATCATAGGTCAAGTCTTACATTATTCTATGGAAAGGTGTGTTGTCTGTGTCAGAACGCGCCGCATTAAAACGCCGGGTTCGCGGCCTGCTTCACAAAAAGTGGCTGGCGCCGCTGCTCGCGCTGATCCTCGCGGTATTGCCGATGTGCGCCGCAATCGCACTGGTGACGTTGCTGATGAAGGACATCACGATCGGCTTTTCATCCATCGGATCGCAACTGGCCGGCATGTATGACGAATCGCAGGAACCGCTCATGGCGATTTTTGAGATGCTCTACAGCAATTTTCAGCTTGATTTCAGTCAGGTCATCGAAGCGCTGCCCGGGATGGGCGTGATCCTTGGTGTTTTCCTGCTGGCTGTCCTGCCCATCTCCGTTTCGACGTCCGGATACTTCCTGGCGTTCCTGCGCGGCAAAAAGGCATCGCCCGTCGAGGTTTACAACTGCTTTTCCGCCAGATACCCGCGGGCCTTCGGCGGCATGCTCTACACATCGCTGTGGGCGCTTCTGTGGGCGGTCATGGCGTTTGCGATGCCGGTCGCGCTGTACGCGGCCGGGCTTCGGATCATTCCGATGTTTGTCGAACAGCTAAAGCTCAGCCAGCTGTTGGTATACGGCGTGCTGATCGCCGTGTGCCTGATCTGGTTTGTCGTGTTCACGATGCTTTTCATCAACCGGTTACTGGCGTACAGCCTCGCGCCGGTCTGCCTCGCGGCGCAGCCGAGGATGCCCGCGCACCGCGCCGTGCGGCTGAGCCGCAAGCTGATGCGCGGGTGCAAATGGCAGCTTGTCGGGCTGTACCTGAGCTTCCTTCTGTATGAGCTGCCCGCGATCCTGGCGCTGGCCGCGCTGATCGCGATGCCGCATGTGGCGAAGCTGATCACGCTGACGGACATTTTGCAACAGTCCATTGGCTGGTTCCTGTGGATTGTCGCGGGCGTGAACCAACTGGTGCTTTTGTATGTCGCGCCGTACGCGGCCGCGTGCTTCCGGGCGTTCTATATCGAGCGCAAGCGCGAGGCGTTAATGGACGAAGAAGTGACCCCGGACGATTTCACCGGAAAGGACAAAAAAGAAACCCGCAGGCAGGCCGAAAAAGAGGCGGAAGCGGCGAAAGCCGAAGAAAACGAAGCCGTGCGCAAACAGCGGCGGGCCGACCGGGAAAAGAAGACAGGAAACGAAGCGGCCACAACCATGGAAAAAAGTGAGAATGAACGAAATGCGCGTTGACCGCTCGGAGATCAAGGAGCGCGCTCGGTATCACCTGCAGGGGCGCGTGTTCCGGTCGTTTTTAGTAGGGATGCTCCCCAGTTTGCTGCCGAGTGTGATACAACTGATGCCGGGCAAACATTCCCTGGGGTATGTTCCGATCGGCACGTTCATGGGCGTAGAAATCGGCTTGTCGCTGCCGTTCATGCTCTTGGGCCTGCTCATCGCGGTTTTTGTCACCGCGC
The DNA here is from genome assembly GCA_031550455.1 of Eubacteriales bacterium. GTDB lineage: Bacteria > Bacillota > Clostridia > Christensenellales > Aristaeellaceae > Avichristensenella. Next base: position 6,537 of record JAVBOQ010000251.1, on the reverse strand, counting down.
CGATGCAGGTCAGGGTCGCCGGATATTTCACCTTGCTGGATCGTAAACCCGGCGTCGCGCTGTCTCCCGGCTTTGTGTTTGATTGCTTTGGAAAAGGGTATTGGCGGTCGGTGCGCGGGATGCTGCCGTTGAGCGCCGGTTCTTTTTGCATGTCCAACGCGATGGTTATTTGGCTGGAACTGGTTTTGCTGCAAGTGTCACTCGCCCCCGGTGAAGGCGGTGCCGCGCTGTCGCCGCAGGTTTTTCTGGCGGCGACGGTTGTCGGTACGGTCATCATGCTGAGTTTTGCGATGACGCCCTATCGGCTGTTTGACCGGCCGGAGCTGAGCGCGAGGGATGCGCTGCGCGAAAGCCTTCAGATGATGCGCGGCCACAAATGGGCATACTTTGTATTGCAAATGTCGTTCATGCTTTGGATTCTGCTGATCACCTTAACGTTCGGCCTTGCCGCTATCTTTGTATTGCCTTATGTGCTGGCTTCCAACGCCGCGTTTTACGTCTCGATCGCGTCGCCGCCTTCGCCGGAAGACGCGGGCACCACGTCCCGTGAGGCTTGACCGGTATCTCGCCCTGTACGGCGCGGCCACACGCGGCGACGCGCGCGGCTGGCTCCGCGCGGGGCGGGTTTTTGTAAACGGCGACGCGGCGCGCGACGCGGGCATGATCATCGACGAACAGACTGCGGATGTAGCGCTGGACGGCGATCGCATTCCGTACCGCGCCGCGATGCATCTGATGCTCAACAAACCGGCGGGTGTGCTGACCGCGGCGAGCGACCCGCGCCGGGAGACGGTGATGGACCTTCTGCCGCCCGTCGCGCGGTCGCTTTTGTGCATGCCGGTCGGACGGCTTGATCTGGACACGGAAGGGCTGCTGCTTTTCACCACCGACGGGCAACTGGCGCACCGGCTGCTCGCGCCGAAGCGCGGCGTTGACAAGCTGTATGAGGCCCATGTCGACGGGCAGCTTTCCGAGGCGGACACGGAAGCGTTCGCGGCGGGCATACGGTTATCGGATTTTGTCGCGGAACCCGCGGCGCTTGAGATTCTGCCGGGCGGCGCGCGGGCAAGGGTCACCGTGCACGAGGGCAAATTTCACCAGATCAAACGGATGTTTTTGGCGCGCGGGCGGACAGTGACGCGGCTGAAAAGGCTGTCGTTCGGTGGCGTATGGCTGGACGAGGCGCTGCCGCCGGGCGGCTTTCGCGAGCTGACGGACACGGAAGCGGGTATCCTATATCAGGCGTCCGGAGGGCGAACCGATGGGTGAACAGTACTTCGCGAAGTCGCCGACAGCGGCCCACGACGCGCGCGCCGCGACGGTCGAATGCGCCGGGCGGACGCTGCGGTTTGAGACGGACGCGGGCGTTTTTTCCAAAGGAGAACTGGACAAGGGAACCGCGCTGCTGATTGACGCGCTGCCGCCCGCGTTTGACGGGCGCGCGCTGGACCTGGGCTGCGGCTGGGGCGCGGTCGGCGCGTGCATGGCCGCGATGTGGCCGCGCGCGGAAGTCGCGCTGTCGGACGTCAACGAGCGCGCGATCGCGCTGGCCCGCGCCAACCTCGCGGCGAACGGGTTGCGCGGTGCGGTGTACGAAAGCGACGGGCTTAGCGGCGTGCCGGGAACGTTCGACTTAATCGCGCTCAATCCGCCGATCCGCGCCGGGAAGGACGTCGTATACCGCCTGTTCACCGAGAGCGCCGCGCGGCTCAACGCCTCCGGCGCGCTGTATGTGGTGATCCGAAAACAACAGGGCGCGGACTCGGCGAAACGGTTTCTGGAAGCCGCGCTGGGACGTGTGGAAACCGTCGGCCGGAGCGCGGGCTACCATGTGCTGAGGGCGCGGAAGGGGTGAAGGGGACGCCGGGACTCCGTCCAGGAACCCTGCCAAATGGGCCAAGATCCGGCTTTTCCTATTTGGCCCGGAAGCGGGATTCCAAAGGGCAGCGCCCTTTGGCGTTTTTCCTTTTCCCTCACTTTCCCCTTCACGTTTTTTCTGGATTTTTTTGCCCGCCGGATGTATACTATAAGAACGGAGAAACGAAAGGGGTGGAGGAAGCAACAGACGAGACGGAAGCGCTTTTCCATACGCCGTTTATCATCCGCGCCGGTGTTCCTTTGACAATTTCGGAACGGCTTCCCCGACCGACAGGCGAACGAATGTCCACAAACAATGTTTGTACAACATGCATGCGCGTTCGAAACAGAAATGGGGGAATCATGATGTCAAAACGGTTTCGCTTGTTTTTTGTGCTAGTGATGGTCACCTGTTTGACGTTCGGCGCGTGTCTGGCCGCGGAGACAGAGGCGCGGGAGCCATACACGCAGGGCGCCAACTGCAACTGGGAACTTGATATCGACGACGCGCAGGAATTCCTGTACACCGAGAACGGAGAAACGCTGAAGAAAACCGTAAAGGTGCGCATCACCGCCACAAAGAAGGGCGGCGCGGACTATTTCGGCAAGTATACGGGCAAGGGCGTGATCCAGGTGTTCAACGCGCTTGCGGACACCGACGACGCGCATCCGGTGCTGTACGGCGGCCAGACCGCGACGACGAAAGAATTCAAGCTGACCTTTTCCATTGATCCAAAGGACGACACGCTGATCCCGGTCTGGGAGTTCTCGCAGCTGCCGGAGCGCGTGTTCGACGGGATCTCGACGCTGCAGTTCACGGTCAAGCTGGACAAGGTGCGGGGCATCTTCCAAAAGGCCGAGGAATGGCCGGGGCTTGTCGGCATGCCCGGAGAAGACTTTTCGTACGGCGATGAAATCGCGATGCTGTACACCGACGGCGGGTATGTTTCGCTGACGCTGATGAAGCACTGGCAGGTTCCGGCGCCGTTCCAGGGCACGTTGATCGGCGTGCAGGGCAGCGGAGGCGGAGGCGGCGGCGGAGGCGCGCAGCCGACATCGACCAGGCGGACGCAGGGTGCGGTGGAGGTTACGATCACACCGGCGCCGACCTATACGAGACGGCCGGTCACCGGCCAATACTAATACCAATGGAAAATCTTAACGCATCCAAAGCGGCGGGAGATTTTTTCATCCGGCTAGGAGCCGGAATGAGGCGTAGCAGCGCTACGCCGAGTGGAGAGCGACAACGCCGAATGGAAAAAGATCCGCCGCGACGATGCGGTAAGGTTTGAATTGGTATAAATCCCGTGGAGCGCCTCAGACGCGCAGAAATGGCAGGGAACCGTTTGGTTATTGCCATCGAAGCGCGCCGGTTTTCGGTCGGCGAGGCAACATATCTACCGCAATTCATGCAACCACTTTGCATTCTTTTGGAATTTTGCTGGACAATTCCAGGGATTTCCATTACACTATATCAACACACGCAGAAAGCACTGCGTTCGTCTGATAACACACAGAACAGGAAGTAATGTGCATGACGCGAAATGTGAAGTTCGTTTCACTGGCGCTGATCGTATGCCTGACAGCGGCCCTTTGCGCGGCGACCGCGTCGGCTGCCGATCGCCCGACTTTGCCGCCGATCGTCATCAACAAGGACAACGGCGCGCCGCTGCCGGAGCTTTCACCGCGGCCCGAGGCGTCTTCGCGGCCGGAACGTCCTGCCGGGCCCGACATGACGTTGCGCCCTAACGCGGGCGAAATCCCGCAGCCGCTCGTGACCATGAAGCCGCTGACGTCAGAAAACATCTGCAACTGGGAGCTTGCGGTCAAGGACTCGGTCGAGTACCGGTACTACTACGGAATCGGCGGCGGCCTTGACTACATCAAAAAGATTGCGATCCTCGACATTACGGCGCAGAAAAAGGGCGGAACGGATTTCTACGGGAAGTATACCGGCACCGGCACGATTCAGATTTTCAACGCGCTTTGCCCGAATGACGACGCGTCCCCGGTGCTGTACGGCGGACAGTGCATGGTGTCAAAATCGTTCAAGTTGACCTTCACGATCGAGCCGCTTGGCGATACGCAGTTGACTGTTGCCGGGTATTCGCAGATACCGGACCGCGCGTATGACGGCATCGCAAAGCTGGAGTATAAAGTCGTGCCGTCCAAGCTGAACGGCATTTACCAATATACGTTCAGCGATGAGCTGACGATCAAACTTTCGAGCGCGGAGTTCGAACAGGGCGACGAGACCGCGATGCTGTACGTCGACGGCGGGTACCTGGCGCTGGCGCTGGACGAGCATTGGCAGATTCCGGAGCCGTTTATCGGAATGGTCTACGGCATCCCGACCGGCAAGACGGTGAAGAAGTAACGGGAGGAAGACGGGGGAACGCCAGGGGCTCCGCCCCTGGACCCCGCCAAAGGGACAGTGTCCCTTTGGAAACCCTTCTTTTTCGCCTGACGGCGGGCTGGTTCTTATGGAACGCAGCCCCAAGAAGGGATTCCTAAGGGCCAATGGCCCTTAAGTGGGGATCCAAGGGGCAAAGCCCCTTGGCGTCCCCTCACGTCTCCCTTACGCGTCCGCGGGTTCGCCCGCGGGCTTTTTCTTGCCCTTGCGCTTTTGCCACATGACCCATGCCGGGCCCGCGATGCACACGGTCGAGTAGCAGCCGCTGATCGTGCCGATCGCCATCGGCAACGCGAACGTGCGGATCGACTCAAGGCCGTTGCCGGCCGCGAAAACGAACACGATCGCGACGCTAGTGAACACCGCGAGGTTGGTGTTCATCGAACGCGTGAAGCTCTGCGAGATGCTCTTGTTGACAAGTTCATCCACCGGCATCGAGCGGTTGATCGCGGCGTTCTCACGGATACGGTCGTATATGACGATCGTGTCGTTGATCGAATAGCCGAGGATCGTCAGCGCGACCGCGATGAACGAGTCGCCGATCGGAATACGGAAGATGACGAACGTGCAGAACACCACGAGCAGGTCGTGCAGAAGCGACAGCAGCGCCATCGCGCCCGCGGACAGGCCGTGGATCTTGCGGAAGCTGAACCAGACGTACAGGATGATCAGCAGCGCGGACAGCACGATCGCGATGACGCCGTTGCGCAGGAACCGCGCGCTGAAGAACGGCGCGACATTGTTCGTCTCGGCCAGCGTGAACGCCTGATCCGGGTACTTCGCCTGCAGCGCTTCGGTGACCAGCGCCACCTGCTCGTTGCTCAGCGATTCGCTGCCGGCGGACGTCAGCACAAGCCGCTTGTTGCCGGTGATGTAATCCTCGGTGATCTGCGCGTTGACCAGGCGGTTATCGAGCGCGGCTTCCGCAATGTCCGCGGCCTCGTCGGAGCGCAGCTCGATGGTCTCGGACATTTCGTACTTGACGATCGTGCCGCCCCTGAACTGGATGTCGAGCTGCACGCCGTTGACCGCGACCATGACCGCGCCGAACGCGAAGATGACCGCGGAGATCAGGAAGTACACGCGGCGCTTCTCAAAGAACGGGAACACCTTCGGCTCTTTCTTGGCCAGCGATTTTTGCCCGAGGAAGCTTTGCGGCTTCGCGATCTTCGGGAACTGCACGATCGACGTGGTCATCAGCCGGGTCGCCAGAACGCCCGCGACGAAGTTCATGATGATGCCGAACAGCAGCGTGTACGCGAACGAAAGCATCGCGCCCGAACCGAAGATCATCATGATGAACGCGACGATCAGAACGGTGATGTTGCCGTCAAAAACCGACGAGAACGCGCGCTTGAAGCCGGTGGAGACCGCCTTGACGACGGACTTTCCGGTGCGCAGTTCCTCGCGGATGCGCTCCGAAATGATGATGTTCGCGTCGACGCCCATGCCGATTGACAGGATGATGCCCGCGATGCCGGGCAGCGTCACGGTGAACTGCGGCCACGTCAACAGCACCAGTTGGCCCGCGACCTGCAGAAGCAGCGCGATGCTGGCGATGACGCCGGACAGGCGGTAATAGGCGATCAGCGCGAGGCAGATCAGGATGAACGCGATGACGCCCGCGGTGACCATCACTTCCAGCGCGTTGGAGCCGAGCTCCGGGCTGATCGCGCTGTAGTTCGTTGTGGTCATCGAGAACGGCAGCGCGCCGGAATTGATCTGGTTCGACAGCGTGATAGCCTGCTCCTTTGTGGAGATCGAAGAGATTTCGCACTCTTCGGAATCGATCACACTGTTGACGACCGGAGAGGAGATCAGGATGTCGTCCATGTAAATCGAAATCTTCTGGCCGACCAACCGCTGGGTCGCCTCATGAAACGCAGCCCTGCCCTCGGGCTTGAGCTTGAGATGCACCGCGAAGGTGGCGGAGTTTGACGACGTGCCGGACGTGGTGTGATCCACGTCCTTGCCTTCCAGCACAATATTCCCTTCCGGGTCTCGGAACGTCAGGTGCGCCATGCTGCCGAGCTCGGCGATGGCTTTATCGGGATCAAACTCGGTTTCGTCGGTCTTCCACGGAAAGCGGACAAAGATGAACCCGCCGTCGTAGTCGATCGTCACGTCGCGGTCGAGGATGTTCAGGCTGTTCAGACGGGTTTCCATGACGTCGCGCGCGGCGTCCAGTTCCGACGCGGTCGGCGCGCGGTCAAGATCCTTCGGCGCGACCGCCGCGTCGACGCCGCCGCGGATGTCGATGCCAAAGC
>JAVBOQ010000231.1:0-5492 GCA_031550455.1 Eubacteriales bacterium | reverse complement strand
CCAACAATGGGGAACCGCCCCTTGTCAACCCCTGAGCCGCCTCACGGCGGTTGGTTCATTTTGCAAAAAAACTCCCCGCCTTGCGGCTAAACGAAGGGAGTCCAGAGGGCCGAAGGCCCATTGACAGGGTCTGGGATGGAGTCCCAGCGTTCCCCCATCCCCCTTCACCCCGCGTTGTTCAACTGGCTGTTCCACATCCTCGCGTACACGCCGTCCCGCGCGAGCAACTGCCGGTGGTTGCCCTGCTCGACGATTCTGCCGCCGTCGATGACCAGGATGCGGTCCGCGTCCTGGATCGTCGACAGCCGGTGCGCGATCAGGAAGGTCGTGCGGCCGGAGGACAATTCAAGCATCGCGCGCTGAATCGAAAGCTCGGTGCGGGTATCGACGTTGCTGGTGGCCTCGTCGAGGATCAGAATCGGCGCGTCGGCGAGGATCGCGCGGGCGATCGCCAGCAACTGCCGCTGCCCGGCGGACAGGTTGTTGCCGCTCTCGGTCAGCTCCGTCCGGTAGCCGTTCGGCAGCGCGCGGATGAACTCGTGCGCGCTGGCCCGGCGCGCGGCGGCCTCTACCGCCTCGTCGGCGGCGTCCGGGTTGCCGTAGCGGATGTTGTCAAGGATCGTCCCGGAGAACAGGTACGTGTCCTGCAGCACGATGCCGAACGCCTGCCGCAGGCTGTCGCGCGTGTATTCGCGGATGTCGCGCCCGTCAATGCGGATCTGGCCGCCGTCCAACTCGTAAAACCTGGCGAGCAGGTTCACGATCGTCGTCTTGCCCGCGCCGGTCGGGCCGACGAGCGCCAGCGTGGAACCGCGCGGCACGGAGAACGTCACGTCCTGGATCACCGGCACGTCTGGCCGGTAGCCGAACCGGACGTTTTCGAACGCCACATCGCCGCGGACGCGCGTAAGCGGCACGGCGCCGGCCGCGTCCGCGGCCTCGGGCGGCTGGTCGAAGATCTCAAACACGCGCTCCGCGCCGGCGACGGCCGTCTGCAGCGTGTTGTAAATGTTCGCGACCTCGTTTAACGGCCGGATGAACTGCCGCGAATAGCTGATGAACGTCGCGATGACGCCGACGGTCACGACGCCGCGCAGCGCGAGCCCGCTGCCGAACGACCCGACGAGCACCAGCGCCAGGTTGTTGATCACGTTCATCAAAGGCATCAAAAACCCGGACCAGATCAGCGCCGAAAGGCTCGCGCGGAAGTACCGCTCGTTTTTCGCGCCGAATTGCCGGATCGCCTCGTCCTCGTGGTTGTAGCCATGGACGACGAGCAGGCCGGTGACCGTCTCCTCAAGCTGCGCGGTCAGCCCGCCCAGCTCTTTTTGCTGCCTGGAAAACAGCGGCCGCGTGCGCTTTGTGATCGTCCGCGTGAGCAGCATCGCGAGGCAGGCTGGAATCACCAGCGCGACGGTCATCAGCGGGCTGATGAGCAGCATCATCGCAAGCGACCCGGTCAGCGTCACGCAAAGGCCCATCAACTGGCTCGTGGACGACGAAATCGTCGTGGAGATGTTGTCGATGTCGTTCGTCAGGCGGCTCATCAGGTCGCCGTGCGTCCGCGTGTCAAAAAACGATATCGGCAACTGCTGAAACCTTTCAAACAGCGCGGCGCGCAGAAGCCTGACCGTCCGCTGCGAAATGCCCGCCATCAGGAAGCCCTGCGCGAACTGGCTGCAACCGTCGACCGCGTACGCGATCGCCAGCAACAGCACCGTCAGCCCGATCGAGCCGAACAGGCCTGCGGCTTCGCCGCCCAGCTCGTCGACCGCCCAGCCGATCAGGCGCGGCGCAGACAGCGTCATCGCGGCGCTGACCAGCACCAGCGCCAGCACGCCCCAAAGGCGCCTGCGCTCCTGCTTGAAATAGGCCCAAAGGCGAAGCAGCGTATGCTTCATGTCCTTTGGCTTCTCCGCGGCCATCCGCATGCCGGGGCCGCCGCGGCCCGGTCCGCCCGGACCGCCGCGCATCGCGATCGGCGGCGGAACGAAGCCGCCCTGCTGTCTGTTTCTGTTCTGATCAGACATACGCCTCGACCCCCTTCCCGATCTGCGACTGGTAGATATCCTGGTAGACCGCGCAGTCCCGCAGCAGCGCGCGGTGCGCGCCGAAGCCCGCGACGCGGCCCTGGTCGAGCACGAGCACGCGGTCGGCGGACATCACCGAGCTGATCCGCTGCGAAATCATCAGGCACAGGATATCCTCGGCATAGGCGCGCAGCGCCCTTCGGATCGCGGCCTCGGTCGTCACGTCGACCGCGCTGGTGCAGTCGTCGAGGATCAGGATGTCGGGCCGCTTGATCAACGCGCGCGCGATGGACAGCCGCTGCTTCTGCCCGCCGGACAGGTTGACGCCGCCCTGGCCAAGCGCCGTTTCAAGCCCTTCCGGCAGCCCTCTGACGAAGGCTTCCGCCTGCGCGGCGGAAAGCGCGGCCCACATCTCGTCCTCGGTCGCGTCCTCCTTGCCCCATCGGAGGTTGTCGGCGATCGTGCCGGTGAACAGCAGGTTCTGCTGCGGGACGATCGCGACGCGGTCGCGCAGCGCGCGGATGTCCAGGGAGCGGATGTCCGCGCCGTCGATGCGCACCGCGCCGCAGCTGACGTCATAGAAGCGCGGCAGCAGGTTGCAAAGCGTGCTCTTGCCCGAGCCGGTCGGGCCGATGATGCCGATCGTCTCCCCGCGCGCGGCGGCGAACGAAACGCCTTCGAGCGCCGGCGCGCCCGCGCCTTCGTACCGGAACGACACGTTTTCAAACGAAACGCCCTCGCGCACCGGCGGCAGCGCGGCGGTTCCTTTCGTATCCATGCCGGTCCCGGCGGCCAGCACATCGCTGATCCTGCGGCCGGAGACCAGCGCGCGCACCAGTTGGTTGAAGATCATCGCGAACATCGACATCGCGAACATGATCTGGTTCATGTAGTTGATGAACGCGATGACGTCGCCCTGATCCTCGCGGATGTTGCCCGCGATCAGGAGTATCGCCGCGACGCCGAGATTGATCGTCAGGCTGATCGCCGGACCGAACACGGCCGTCACGCGCATCGCGGAGGCGGACGCGCCGGTGAGCTGGTCGTTGCTGTGCTCGAACCGCTTTTTTTCGTAGGCGAACCGGTTAAACGCCTTGACGACGCGCACGCCGGACAGGTACTCGCGGACGTTCCCGTTCAGCCGGTCGAGCATCGTCTGTACCTTAAAGAAGAACGGATAGCCGATCTTGACGCTCAGCGCGATGATCAGCGCGGACACGGGCACGACAACCAACAGCGCGGACGCCATCTTCGGCGACCGCATGTACGCCATGATCACGCCGCCGACCGCCAGAATCGGCGCGCGCATGAAGAAACGCATCATCCCGTTTAAGAAGTTCTGCACCTGCGTGACGTCGTTCGTCGTGCGCGTGACCAGCGACGCGCGGTCAAACTTGTCAACGCTTGAAAGCGACAGGCTCTGGATCTTTTCATAGACCGCCTGACGCGCGTCGCGGCCGAACCGCTGCGAGGCGTGGCTGGAAAACACCGAGCGGCTGATCGCGCACAGCATCCCGACGCCCGCGACCGCGAGCATCCGGACCGCGTAGTAGCCGACCATTTCGCCGTTCTGCGGCACGACGCCCTCGTCGATCATGTGCGCCAGCATTGTCGGCTGCCACAGGTCGCAGAACGTTTCGCCGACCAGCGATACAAGCGCCGCCAACACCAGCGGCCAGTAACGGAACAGATACCGGAGCATTTTTCGCATCAGTCCGCGCCTTCTTCTTTGGTTGATAGGGCGTCGATATACCCGGTGAAGAACAGGATCGCGGCGCGCTTGCGCTCGTCCGGCAGCGTCCCGATGTAGCGCGTCTCGCGCGCGTGCAGCGCGTCCATCGCCCGGTGCAGCCGGACAAGGGCAGCCTCACCCTCGCCTGTCAGCCGGTAGTAGACCTCCTTGCGGTTTTCGGGCGTCTGATAGTGCTCGATCAGCCCGGCGGCGCGCAGGCGGGCGACGCTCTTGCTCACGCCGCCGCGCGTCATGCCGGTCGCCTCGGAAAGCGCCGTGACGTTCGGCCTTGCAAGACGTTCAATGCAAAGCAGCGCGTCCTTCCCGCCGAAGGGCGGCACGCCGGTTTCGTCGGCAATGCCTCGCTGCAGGTTCCGGCGCAACGCGCCGAAGCGCGAAAGCGCGTCGGATACGTCCTGATCCAGCGGCATGGGATCACTTCCTTTCGGTTCAAAACGAAAAAAAAACGGGCCGGTTTGTTTCCGTGGAAACAATACCCGCCCGTATCATATGCCCTTTTTGTTTCCTTGTCAACAAAAAGAATTGGTATCAGATCACGCGCGCATACCGCGTCTCCATCAGTTCCCTGCCAAGCGTGATCGGCTCGATCTTTCCGTCAGCCGCAAACCCAGCGGCCTCATAGAACCGCCGCGCCCGCGCGTTGTCCGCGAGCACCCACAGCGAAACGCGGTCATACCCAAGCGCGGACAGCCGTGAAAGCGCGAAATCCATCAGCGCGCGGCCATAGCCCCGGCCCCAGTACGGCGGCAGCAGGTACAGGGCATGGATTTCGCCGTACCCGGCCGGGAAATCCTCATCGTGCGCCCGGCCAACGCAAAGCAGCCCGGCGGGCGTATTGTCCACACGGGCGATGTAGTGTTCGTTTAACGGGTTCTGCAGGAACACGCGGAACTTCTCCGCGCGCCGCTCGGGCGTGAAGGCCGCGAGGTAGTCGTCCGGAATGAGGCCTTTATACGCGCCGCGCCAGCACTCGCAATGCAACCGGCCGACCAGATCGGCGTCCGAAAGCGCCGCGCGCGCGACGGTCAGCCCGGAGCTCATGCGAATGTCATCGTGTGCGTCAGCACGCTGCTTTCGCCGGGTTCAACGCGGATGACGCCGGGTTTGTCGGGCAGTTCACCCGTGAACGCCGCGTAATCAGGCAGGTTGTGCCACGGCTCAATGCACAGGAAGTTCGCGCCCGGCTGTGTCCAGACCAGCAGAAAGGGGAAATCCCGATAATCGACGCGAACCGTTTCGCCGCTCTCACGGCAGCGCAGCGTGACGCTCCGCGACGCCATCTCGTTGAGCACCAGCGTATCCTCGACAAACAGATCCGGCGTCACCGGCAGCACGCCGCCCGACGACGGCACGAGTACCGTATCGCCGCTGAGCAGCCCGCCCGTGAACCGCGCGCGGCGGATCGGCTCGGCCTTTTCAAAGATCAGGTCGTACGCCCCGATGCCTTCCGGGCAGGCGTAGGCCTCGTGCGCGCCCGCGCTGTAGTACATCGGCGCGCCGCCGGTGTTTTCAACGGTCGTCTCGGCGATCAGCGACAGGCCGTCGAGCGTGTACCGCGCCCGGAAAACGTACTCGAACGGATAGTTCGCGTCGCGCGCGGCGTCGCCTTTGAGCGCAAACGTTACCGATTCCGCGGTCTTTGCCTCGACCTCAAACATGCGCTCGCGCGCGAAACCGTGCCTGGAAAGCGCGTACGCCCGGCCGCCCAG
>JAVBOQ010000004.1:0-4605 GCA_031550455.1 Eubacteriales bacterium | reverse complement strand
ATTGACATCAGCTGCTCGGTCGCCTCGGCGACGCCTGTCGACGACAGCACCTTGCGCACGGTCATCACGCAGTCCAGCTCCTGCTCGGACAGCAGCAATTCCTCGTGCCTTGTGCCCGACTTGGCCAGATCGATCGCCGGGAAAATGCGCTTTTCGGACAGCTTGCGGTCAAGATGAATCTCCATGTTGCCCGTGCCCTTGAACTCTTCATAAATCACGTCGTCCATGCGGCTGCCGGTCTCCACCAGCGCGGTGGCGATGATCGTCAGGCTGCCGCCCTCCTCGATGTTGCGCGCCGCGCCAAAGAACCGCTTCGGCTTGTGCAGCACGCCCGACGCGAGGCCGCCCGACATCGCGCGGCCGGTCTGCGGCGCGGTCGCGTTGTACGCGCGCGCGAGGCGCGTCAGGCTGTCGAGCAGGATCACCACGTCGCGCCCGTGCTCGGCAAGGCGCTGCGCGCGCTCGATGACCATTTCGGACACGTAAATGTGGTTCTCCGGCAGCTCGTCGAACGTCGAATAGACCACGTCGCCGCGCACCGAACGCTTGATATCGGTGACTTCCTCGGGCCGCTCGTCGACAAGCAGCACGATCAGGTACGAATCCGGGAAGTTGGCGCTGATCGCGTTGGCGATCTTCTTGAGCAGCACCGTTTTGCCGGCCTTCGGCGGCGAAACGATCAGCGCGCGCTGGCCAAAGCCGATCGGCGCGATGATGTCGATGACCCGGATGGCCAGATCCTTGGAAAAATCCGGGTTTTCCAGCGTGTACCGCTTGTTCGGATAAATCGGCGTCAGTTCCTCGAACGGGCGGCGCTGCACCGCCTCCTCGCAGGAATAGCCGTTGATCTTGTCGATGTACAAAAGCGCGCTGTAGCGGTCACCCTCGCGGTTCGGCCGCGTCTTGCCGGTGATCAGATCGCCGTTTTTCAGGCCGAATTTCCGGATCTGCGCAATCGATACGTAGATGTCGTGCGCGCCGGGCATGTAATTGTTCGTCCGCAGAAAGCCGTACCCGTCCTGGTGAATCTCCAGGATGCCTTCACCTTCGCCGAAATCGCCCTCCTGCAAAAGCTCGCTTGCCGCGGCGCTCGGCCCAAAATCACGGCGCGGGCGCGGCTGCGGTTCGTAGCGCGGCTGCGGTGCCTGCGGTTGGTCGACCGCCTGGTCGGTCACTTCATCGCCGTTTTGCGAAGCCGGCTGCACGGGCGCATAGCGATATGCCTGTCCGCCCGGCTGCGCCCGGTGCGGCGCGCGCGGCGCGGCGGACCCGGGCTGGTAGCTCGAATAGCCGCCGCGGGACGGCTGACCGGCCGGCGTCTGCGGATACGAAGGCTGCTGCCCATAAGACGCGTTTGCGTGATACGAAGGCTGCGCATACGCCGGGCGCTCTGGCTCGGCGGGCCGCTGCCAGCGCCGCGTATAGACCGGCTGGCCGGAGGATGGTTGGCCGGATGACGGCTGGCCGGAGGACGGCTGGCCGGGAAAAGGCTGCGGCGGAGCCTGGCGCGCGCCGTCGTACCGCTCCTCCTGACGGGGAGCTTCGGCGGCGGGCCTCACCCAGGATTGACGGGTTGCGGGCTGGCCGGGTGACGGTTGGCCGGACGACGGCTGGCCGGGCGCGGCGGGCTTGACCCATTGCTGGCGCGGGACCGGCGTTGTGCGGACCGGCTGCTGTTCCGGCGCGGGTGTGGGCGCGGGTGTAGGCGCCGCGTCAGGCGCGGAGGCTGATGCCTGCGGCGTGACGTTTTCATCCGTCGGCCGCGCTTCGGTGAAAGTATCGGTCTTTGGCGCTTTCAAAGGACGGCCCCGGTGCTGCGCCGGTCTCTGCGCGGCCTGCGCTTCGACGGAATCCGCCTCCGCGCGCGCGGGCGTCAGGCCTGCCGGCTCGTCCGCCTGTTGCGGAACCGGCGCGTCCGCCGCGGTTTCGTGCGCGGCGGCCGGTTTACGGCGCGGCGCGGCTGTGCGCGCGGGAACAGCCGCTTCGGCGGGCGGTTCTGGGACGGCCGGTTGTTTCACTTGCTGTATGCTTCGAATCGCTTCGATGAGCTCGTGCTTTTTCGATGTGGGATGCGCGGTGATACCCATTTCTTTCGCCAGCTTCCGCAGCGCCGGCATGGCCATTTTGTCATATAGATTTGTTTCCAAAGAACCTCTCCTCTCGGATGCGAAGCCATGACAGGCATGGATGAGTCGGCCCGTATAGCGTATGCCTCTTCAATTGAAAATATGTATGTGCAAAAGGCAGGATCCTGTTTTTATCATAACAGAGCTGGCGCGCCGCGTCAAGCGGAATTGTCGCGCCGGGAGCGTCCAAACGTCCGTGTCAAATATAAACCAAATGATTAAGATGGTAAACGCGCTGAGCATCAGGATGTTTTTGCCTGTATTGCAATTTAGCATCACCGAACCTGTTGTACGCACGAACGAAAACATACAGTACAGCCCTCAAGGTTTCAATACTGCGGACGAAACATCGACTTCGGCGCCGCAATCCCGCTATGTGGTGGCGTAAATCTGCATTGGAGCTTTCTATGTTGTGCGTGTCACTTTTGTCGTTCATATTGCGTACATGGCGTCCAATAAAGTCTGTGCTCAGGTATGCGTTGCTGGCATTCTCAATAAAGAGGGCGCTGATCCGCCTTGGCAATGGCGAGCTTCCGCGCGTGAACCGCCCAACAAAACCGCCCGGAAACCTGCGCCGTCGCCTGATTTCCCATTTGACATCCGTGATATACTATCTGTGCGCGATCCGCGCGCATTGTCAGTTCATGAGGCAATCTCCAAGAAGGAATCCCGCCTCGACACATACTCTATTTCATCCCCAAAGGAGCGCTCACGCCGCATGCCCGAACCGCTGATTGTCGTCGACCGATGCGCCTATACTTACGAGGGGGCCGCAAAGCCCGCGCTGCGCGGCGTTTCGCTGACGGTTGAAGACCGCGAGTTCGTCGCGGTTCTCGGCAGGAACGGCTCCGGCAAGTCGACGCTCGCGAAGATGCTCAACGCGCTGTACCTGCCCTCGGAGGGCAGCGTCACCGTGATGGGCGTCGACACGCGGGACGAAGGCCGCGTCCTCGACGTGCGCCAGCGCGTCGGCATGGTATTTCAAAATCCGGACAATCAGTTGGTCGCGACGATCGTCGAGGAGGACGTGGCGTTCGGGCTCGAGAACCTCGGCGTGCCGCAGCCGGAGATCCGTCCGCGCGTTGAAGAGGCGCTCCGGGCCGTCGGCATGGAGGCGTACGCGCTGCACGCGCCGCACATGCTGTCCGGCGGGCAGAAGCAGCGCGTCGCGGTCGCCGGGATGCTGGCGATCCGGCCGCGGGTGCTGGTGCTTGACGAGTCGACCGCGATGCTCGACCCGGCGGGCCGCCGCGAGGTCTATCAGACGGTGCGGGCGTTAAACCGCGAGGCGGGCATCACGGTGGTGTGGATCACCCACTTCATGGAGGAGGCGGCGCTTTCAGACCGCGTGATCGTCATGGACGAAGGCACCGTCGCCCTGTCCGGGCCGCCGCGCGAGGTGTTCTCGCAGGTGGAAAGGATCCGCGCGCTCGGGCTTGACACGCCGCCGGTCGCGGCGCTGGCGCACGACCTCCGCGCTTGCGGGCTGCCGCTGCCGGAGGGCCTGATGACGCTTGACGAAATGGTGGAGGCGCTATGCCGATTGTCATCGACAACCTGACGCATACCTATATGCCGGGCAGCCCGTTTCAGGCGACCGCAATACACGGCGTCAGCCTTGCCGTCGGCGACGGCGATTTTTTGGGCCTGATCGGCCATACCGGATCGGGCAAGACGACGCTGATCATGCACATGAACGCGCTTTTGAAGCCGACCGAGGGCCGCGTTCTCGTCGACGGGCGCGACATCAACGATAAGAATTGCAACCGGCGCGACATCCGCAGAAAGGTCGGGTTGGTGTTTCAATACCCGGAGCATCAGTTGTTCGAGGAGACCGTCGCGAAAGACGTCGCGTTCGGGCCGAAGAACCTTGACCTGTCGGACGCGGAAATCAACGAACGCGTGGCCGAGGCGCTCGAACGCGTAGGGCTGCCGCTGTCCGAGGTCGGCGACCGCTCGCCTTTCGACCTGTCGGGCGGGCAGATGCGCCGCGCCGCGATCGCGGGCGTGCTGGCCATGCGGCCGGAAACGCTGATCCTCGACGAACCGACCGCGGGGCTCGATCCGTCCGGGCGGCGCGGCATCCTGCACCTTGTCGAAAAGCTGCACGCCGAGGGCGTGACGGTCGTCATGGTGTCGCACAGTATGGAGGATATCGCGCGGCTTGCCACGCGCATCGCGGTGATGAACCAGGGCCGGCTGGCGCTGGTGGATTCGCCGCGCGAGGTGTTCGCCCACGGGCCGGAGCTTGCCGCGATCGGGCTGGATGTGCCGGAGACCGTGCGGCTGGCCGACGCGCTCCGCGCGCGAGGGGTGGACGTTCCGCGCGACGCGTACCGGGTGGACGCGCTCAGGGAATACCTGCTCGAGCGCTTCGGAACGGGAGGCTGCGCGCCGTGAACATGCAAAACATCACGCTTGGCCAGTACCTGCCGGGCGACACTAAGCTGCACCGCATGGACCCGCGCGCGAAGCTTAT
>JAVBOQ010000019.1:0-5136 GCA_031550455.1 Eubacteriales bacterium | reverse complement strand
AAATAAAACCGCTTCTAAAATCCTTTCGACAGGCAATATGGAAAAACCTGCATATGCCTTTGGAAAAATGACGGAAGGGGACGCCAGAGGCTCCGCCCCTGGACTCTGTCAAAGCTAAGGGCCATTGACCCGGAAGCGGGCTTCCAAAGGGCAGAGCCCTTTGGCGTCCCCTCGGTTCCCCCGTTTAACTCCCCGTCGACCGATAATGCCGCACCCCGAACCGCCAGACTGCGAGCGACGCGAAGAAGAACAGCGCGCCCAGCAGCGGCGCGAGAAAGCTGAACGCGGGCGACGCGTAGTCGCGGTGCAACAGGTAGGCGCACGGCCAGTAGCTGGTGGCCGCGAGCGGGACGGCATACGTAAACAGGTAGCGGATCGGCCTTTGGTAGATGTCCAGCGGGTATTCGACCGCCGTCACGCCGCCGTAGGTGATGCAGTTCCAGATTTCAAGCGACTCCACCGTCCAGAAACAGCTCGTCGCCTGCAGCACGATCATGCCTGCGAACAGCAGCGCGCCGCCGATGACGGCCATCACGAGCAGCGCCCAGTGCGACGCGTTCCACGCAAGGTTCAGCGCGGCGCACCCGGCGGCCAGCACGGCGACGCCCTGCGCGAACCGCCCGATCCGCATGATCTGGCACTGCGCGCCGAGCATCTGCAACACCGTCGAGCGCGGGCGGAGCAGCACGCGGTCAAACTCGCCGGTGCGCACATGGTTCTGAAACACGTCAAACTCGCGCGTGAACGCCTCGGCGATCGAAAAGGAAATGTTGCCGATGCCGTAGAACACCGCCACCTCAGGAAGCGTCCAGCCGCCGAGCGTGCCGAATCTTCCGAAAAACGCCCAAACGGTGAGAATCTCCACCGCGGAGGCGATCAGGTTTCCGATCGTGAACATGACGAAGCTGGCCCTGTATTGCATCTGGCCGCGGATCGACACGGCGATCATTTTCAGATACAGGCGAACGCTGTTCATATCAACCTCCGGCGACAGTCAGCCTGGAAAGGCCTGTTTTGAGGATCGCCCGGCCGGCCAGCACAAACGCGGCCGCCCAGAACAGTTGCAGCCCAAAGAGGCCGATCGCCTCAGCCGACGGCGTCGCGCCCGAAAAGAGCAATGCGGGCGTCGCCATCACGCCCGCGAACGGCTGGTACTTTAAGAACGCCTGCATCCAGTCCGGGAACAGCGGCAGCGGGATGTTCATGCCGCTAAAGATGATCGATATGCTCGGCAGGATGCGCGTCACGCCGTCGCCGGTGACCGTCCAAAAGAGCGTGGACTGCATGAACAGCGTGATGGAACACGACAGAAGCACCGCGCCGACGGTCGTCAGCGCCCACGCCGCGAGCACCGGGAACGCCGGCCACTGCATTTTCAATGGCGCGGGCATCAGGAACGTCGCGATCAGGAACATCGGCACGCACTTGAGCAGCGTCGGCGCGGTGCGGTGCGCGATTCCGCGGGCGAACCAATGCGTATACAGGTCGATCGGCCGCGCGAGGTCGTATGCGATTGCGCCGGTCCGCACGGCGTTGCCCATCTCGCGGTCGATGTTCCACGGCAGGATGCCCAGCATCGCCTGGCCCAGCCATGTGTACGTGATCGTCTGCGCGAGCGTCATCGGCCGCGCGGCGTCCGATCCCGCGTAAAAGGCGATCAGCACCGAACACATGATGTAGCCGAACACCCACTGCGTCGCAAGCCCGGCGAACGCCGCCGCCCGGTACGAAAACAGCGTCCGCGCCCGGGCCCGGAACAGCGCCAGATACGCCCTCATGCGCGCGCGCCTTCCAGCGCCGCGTATCGTTTCGCGACGACTTCGTCGATCGGCGGGTGCTCGACGACGATGTCGACGATGCCGCATTGCTCGTTCAAAAGCGCGATCAGGCGCGCGGCGGGCATCGCTTCCGGGTCAAACCGCAGCTTCCATTCGTTGCCGAACGGATTTTCCGCCGCGACGCCCCCGGGCAGACAGCCGGGCGGCAGCGGCCGCTCCAGCGTCGCCGTGATGCGGCGCTCGTTGCGGTCCTTGAGCAGGTCGCGCGCCGGGCCGTCCATCAGGATGCGGCCCTGGCCGATCAGCAGCACGCGCGAGCACAGCGCGTCGATGTCGTCCATGTCGTGCGTCGTCAGGATCGCGGTCATGCCTGCCTCGCGGTTGCGCGCGCGGATAAACTCGCGCACGGCGAGCTTCGACACCGCGTCCAGGCCGATCGTCGGCTCGTCGAGGAACAGAATCTCCGGGTTGTGCAAAAGCGCCGCGGCAAGCTCGCAGCGCATCCGCTGACCGAGGCTGAGCTGCCGCACCGGGACGGCAAGCAGCGGCCCGAGCGCCAGCCGGTCGCACAGCTCGTCGCGGGTTCTTTGAAAGTCCGCCTGCGGCACGCGGTAGATCTCCTTTAAGAGCGCAAAGGAGTCCGTCACCGGCAGATCCCACCAGAGCTGGCTGCGCTGGCCGAACACGACCCCGATGCGCGCGACGACGCGCCGCCGGTCCAGCCACGGCGTCATGCCGAGCACCGAACACGCGCCGCCGTCGGGCCGAAGGATGCCGGACAGCACCTTGACCGTCGTCGACTTGCCTGCGCCGTTCGGTCCGATGTAGCCGACCAGTTCGCCCGCGTCGATGCGGAACGACACGCCGTTGAGCGCCTCGACCTTCGTGGTTTCCGGCGCGACGAACGATTTGAAGATCCCGCCGCTTTTTTTACGGATGACATACGTCTTTGACAGGTTTTCCGCTTGGATCAAAGGCAACGCGATCGCCTCCCTTAGTTGGGTCGGTCGGAAAGGTTGTTCGCTTTGAAATGGAGACGCGAAAGGACAATATACTACCACATCCGCGCGAATGCTGTCAACAGTTTTGTCGGTGTGTTACCGCCCCGCCCCTCTGTCGTCTAAAGTTGACACACAAAAAGGAATACGGTATGATGCGGTTACAGTGTCGTCCGTCGAGGAGGCCCCTTGATGAAGCTTAACTCGATCCGAAGAAAGCTCTTGATGTTTACACTTGTGTCCATGCTGCTCATTGCTATTTCCACCGCAGTTTTTTATTCCGTCAGCTACGACGCGACCAAGCGTGAGGTCACTGGCCTTTTTCAAGCCATTTTCAGCCAGATGAACGGACAACTGGATGCATATATTAATGAGTCCGCAAGCATTGTCAGGCTTTTTTCGTACAACATGTATGCCAGAAATTACCTGGCACAAACATCATTGGCCCGAAAATACGAGTATTTCCGAACATTAAACGATCTGTACCTGACAGCAGTATCAATCCAGCACAACTTGCGGGATTTGATTCTGCTGGATGCGCATGGCGCGTATTTGAGCCTTGGCGGGCAGGCATACAGCGCGGAAGCGCTCAGGGCGCACACGCAGGGCAGCCAGGGGTTGAACATTGCGGCGGTTCACGACATTTCACCCCGCTACATCGTCAAAACGGACAAAAACAACCTTATCGTCACGGCTCCCGTGAACGCATTTACCCCAGCCAATGAACGCCTGAATGTTGGTTACATCGTCTGCATTTTAGATATGCAACCTCTGATCACGCGCATGGAAGACCTGAGCATCACCAGGTCGGCGCAAATGCTGCTATTTGACGCGGACAACCACTTTGTGACCGGCACAGCCATGAGCGATGCGTTGCGCGATGCCGCGCTTCAGCCGGGGCCTGCGGATGACACCTTTCAGGCGGACGGCGTCACCTACCTGCGCTCCCAACAGGTGTTGGACAAGACGGGATTTCAAGGCGTGTGCCTTGTACCTCAGTCCGAAGTATTTCTGTTTGGGCAGGCGATTATCCGGTTTGGCATTGCACTTGTGGTGGTCAACGCGGCCATTATCTGCTTTATGGGCCTTTCCGTCATGCGCCAGATCGGCACGCCTATCCGCCACCTGCTGAACACCATTCAAAAAGTGCGCGGTGGCAACCTGAACGAGCGCGTCCGCAGCAAGGACACGGGCGAGATCGGCAACTTGGCGAACAACTTTGACGAAATGATGGACCGGGTCAACAGCCTGACGGAAACCATCATGCAGAACCAGTTCCGCATGTACGCGCTGCAACTGCGCCAAAATGAGACCGAAGCCGTTGCGTTGCAAAGCCAGATGAATCCTCATTTCCTCTACAACACACTGGCGTGTATCCAGGGTATCGCCATTTACAACCATCAGCAGGACATTGCTTCGATTGCCCGCGGCCTTGCCAGAATCTATGAATACATCTTACGCATGCCGGATCGGGTCACTGTGCGCCAGGAAGTCGAAATCGTGGGGCGGTATCTGGATATTCAACGCATCCGCATGGGCGACCGGCTAAAGACGCATATTGACGTAGAGCCTGAACTGATGGCGGCGTCGATGATGAAGCTGCTGCTGCAACCGCTGGTAGAAAATGCGGTGGAGCATGGGGTAAGCAAAAAACTGGCAGGCGGCACGGTGAGCCTGACCGGCAGAATGGATGGCGCGCAGATAGTGCTCACGGTTGTTGACGATGGGGTAGGCATGGACGCTGCGAGCGTTACGGAAATTGAACACCTGCTTGCCCAGGAGGCTATAGAGGACACGGGCACGCGCCGGACACACCTTGGGCTGTACAACGTGATCAAGCGGCTGCAGCTGATGTATCAGGATGCGTTCCGGTTTCAGTGCCAAACAACCTCCGGCGAGGGCACCCGGATTACGGTGCGCATGCCGCTGACGTTTCAGTATGAAACGGAGACTGGAGGGGATCCGCGTGCGGAAAGTCATACTGATTGACGATGAACCGTGGCTTCTCAAAGGGCTGCGCGGCATGATACCCTGGGAGGAACACGGTTTTGAGGTGTGCGGTGAGGCGCTCAACGGCATCGCGGGCATGGCATTGGTGACACAGCTCCGCCCGGATGTCGTGTTCCTTGATATCCACATGCCGCAGGTGAACGGCCTGGAAGTCTTAAGCCAGATTAAAGCGCTGGACGACGGCATTGCGGTCATCATCCTCAGCGGCTTTGCGGAGTTCGCGTACGCACAAAAGGCGCTAAAGATGGGCGCGCTGGATTATCTGCTCAAGCCCACGGATGCGGAAGACCTCATCAAAGCGCTGCAACGGGTGAAACCGCGCCAAGAATCCGCGCAGGCGCCTACGGAAG
>JAVBOQ010000142.1:0-7610 GCA_031550455.1 Eubacteriales bacterium | reverse complement strand
CCGCGCGGCCGCGCTTGAAACATCGCGCGCCGCGTTCCTCGGGCGCGGCGAAAGGCTTGACCGCCCGCGCGCGCTGGAAAAACCGTTTGATATCGCAGCCGGCGAGGTCGGCGTCGTGCTGGATCCATGCGTCAGCCTGCGCGTGCCACTGCGCGCCGAAGCCGGTGAAACGCGCCATCTGTGGTTCTTGACCGGCGCGGTCGCCGACGAGGCCGACGCGCGCGCGCTGGCCTCGCGGTACGCCTCGCCCGAGCAGGTCGCAAGCGCGCTGTCTCTCGCGGAAACCCAGGACGACGTTCTGAACCAATACCTCGGACTAGACCAGGCCCAGCGCCTGACCGCGCAGCGACTGGCTTCGTTTCTTCTTTACCCGCTTGCGCCCGGATTGCCCTTAAACGAAGGCAGAAGCGCGCTCTGGCGGTTTTCGATCTCCGGCGACCTGCCCGTCCTGGCCGTCCGCGTGTCCGGCGAGGCGCATATGCCGCTTGTCCGCAGCGCGCTAAAGGCAACCGCGTACCTGCGCGCCGTCGGCGTCTGGAGCGACCTCGCGATCATAGACGAAACGACCGGCGGATACAGGCAAACGACGCGCGACGCGCTGCTTTCGCTGATCGCCAGCAGCCCGTCCCGCGAGTGGATCGGCCGAAGCGCCGGCGTACACATCGCGGACGCCAAGCAGCACGGGCAAGCCGCGATCGATCAACTGCTCGCGCACGCGACCCTTGTGCTCGACGGCGGCAAGGGCGGCCTTTCTGGCCAACTGGCGGCGAAGCGGCGAACACTGGAAGCGCCGGACACAGCCGGAAGGTTTATCAGGTTGTGGCCGCCGCCCTCCCCGCCACCTCCCGAAAGCCTCGCGCTTGGCAACGGCTTCGGCGGTTTCCTCGCGGACGGAAGCTACATGATCCACCGGGAGACGCCCGCGCCGTGGTGCAACGTGCTGGCAAACGAGCGGTTCGGCACGGTTGTGACGGAACGCGGCGCGGGCTTCACATGGCACGAGAACAGCCGGCTGAAGCGGATCACCGCGCATGCCTCCGATCCGGTGCGCGACATGCGCGGCGAATGGATCTCAGTGCGCGACGAGGACGACGGCGGCCTGTGTACGCCGTTTGACAGCGCGCGGACGACGCACGGCTTTGGCTTCACCCGCTATGAAACGGCCGCGCTCGGGCTGCTGCTCGACGCGACAGTGTTTGTCGACGCGGAACTGCCCGTCAAATGCACGCTGCTGACCGTCGAGAACACGGGCGATACCCAAAGGAACGTCAGCGTCACGGCGGCCGTTCGCTGGCTGCTCGGCGCGCACCAAAGCGAGGCCGCACAGGTAAGCTGCGAAACCTTTGACAGCGCAGTCGTCGCGAAAAGCCCGGCTTGCCCGGAAACCGCGTTTTTGGCGATGCCGGGACGGCGCGTCGAAACGAGCACAGACGGCGCGGCGGTTCTGCTGACCGGGACGGTTCGGCAGGCGGACGCTTGCCCGGACGTTCCCTGCGGCGCGCTCCGGACGCGGATATCGCTCGCGCCGGAAGCTAAGGAAACCGTCTGCGTGCTGCTTGGCGCGGGTGAAATGGAACCCATTGTCGCTGCGTACCGCGGCGGCGGCGCGCAGGCGCGGCTTGCGAACATGCGGGCCGTCTGGAACGGGCGGCTGGACGCGCTGGCGCCGCGCGTGCCGGACGCCCAAACGGCGCTGATGCTCGGGCGGTGGCTGCCCTACCAGGCGATCTCGTCGCGCCTGTTCGCGCGCGCCGGGTTCTACCAGGCGGGCGGCGCGATCGGATTCCGCGACCAGTTGCAGGACCTGCTCGCGCTGCTTCACACGGATCCCGGTGTTGCGCGCGCGCGGCTGCTCGACGCCGCGGCCCATCAGTTCGAGGCGGGCGACGTGCAGCACTGGTGGCACCCGCCAGCGCTCGGCGTCCGCACGCGCATCACCGACGACAGGCTGTTCCTCCCCTACATCGCGGTTCGGTATGTAAACGCGACCGGGGACGCGTCGCTTTTTGACGAAGAGGTTCCCTACCTTGAGGACGTCGAAATTCCGGAAGGCGCGGACGACCGCTACTGCGCCGCGAAGGCGTCCGCGCTGCGGGAGCCGATGCGCGCCCATATGCTCCGCGCGATCAACAGCGTGCGCTACGGCACGCACGGCCTGCCGCTGATCGGCGGCGGCGACTGGAACGACGGCATGAACGCCATCGGCGCGGGCAACCGCGGCGAAAGCGTGTGGCTCGCGTTCTTCCTGGCCGCAGTACTGCGCGATTTCGCGCCGCACTGCGATTTCTCGACCGCGGAAACGCTCCGCGCGCGCCGGGACGCGCTGATGCGCGACATCGAAACGCACGCCTGGGACGGCGACTGGTACCTGCGCGCGTGGTTCGACGACGGCGCGCGCCTGGGCAGCCGGCACAGCGACGAATGCAAAATCGACCTTGTTGTGCAGGCCTGGGCGGTTTTGGCGGGCGCGAACCGCGCCGAACAGGCGTTCAACGCCGCGCTGGAGAGGCTGTACGACGACGAAACCGGGTTGATCCGGCTGCTTGAACCGCCGTTTGACGGCGGCTGCGAGCCCGGGTACATCCGCGCGTACCCGCCGGGCATTCGCGAAAACGGCGGGCAGTACACGCACGCGGCCGCGTGGTTTGTGTTGGCGGCCGCGAAACTTGGCAAAACATCGCTCGCGTGGAAGCTGTTTATGCGGCTGCTGCCGACCGCGCACAGCCGTGACGAGGCGTCCGCCGTCCTCTACGCGGTGGAGCCGTACGTCGTCGCGGCGGACATCGCGGCCGGCGCGCGCGAGGGGCGCGGCGGCTGGACCTGGTACACGGGATCCGCGGCGCTTTTATGGTCGATCGGAATGGAGTCGCTGCTCGGTTTCGAGAAAAACGGCGACAGCGTGCGGCTTGTGCCGACAGCGCCGGACGACTGGCCCGGTTACACCGTCGAATACCGGTTCGGCGGCGCGCTGTACCGGCTCAGGGCCGCGCGGGATGTCCCCGACGCGGGCTGGATACGACTCGTTGACGACGGTCAGGCGCACGAGGCAACCTATGCCATCACAAGCCGCGCAAAACCGCAAATCGCGGCGGAAAGGGCGGTTGTCACGGTGGGATAGCAGGGGTTACGCATGAACCTCCGTTCATGCGTTTGCCCACAGGCGGAGCGGATTCGTTTGCAAATGAAATCGCCCTGGAAATCGCCCTGTCTTACTTGCCGCCGCCACGCATTCCGTGCTATGATGTGCGCATGTCCATCCATGATTTTTTGCCCGTCACCCGGGACGACATGCGCGAGCGCGGGTGGGACGCGCCCGATTTTGTCTTTGTCACCGGCGACGCGTATGTCGACCATCCGTCGTTCGGCTGCGCGATGCTGGCGCGCGTGTTGGATGCGGAAGGCTACCGCGTCGCGGTGCTGCCGCAGCCCGACTGGCGAAGCGCTAACGATTTCCGGCGTTTTGGCCGCCCCCGGCTCGGCTTTCTGGTCAGCGCGGGCGTGATCGACAGCATGGTCAACCACTACACCTCGGCGAAAAAACCTCGCGGCGAGGACGCCTACGCGCCGGGCGGCCAGCGCGGCCATCGGCCCGACCGCGCGACGATCGCCTACTGCGGGCGGATCCGCGAGGCGTACGCGGACGCGCGAATTCTCATCGGCGGCGTCGAGGCGTCGCTTCGCAGATTCGCGCACTATGACTACTGGGACAACCGCGTGCGGCGTTCGGTTCTGGTCGACAGCGGCGCGGACGCGCTGCTGTTCGGCATGGGCGAAGAGACGATTCTCGAGGCAGCGCGCCGCCTTGCGGACGGCTGTTTTGACGCTGCGCTGCCGTCGATGCGCGGCGCGTGCTATCTTGCCGCCGAAAAGCCGGAAGGCTACGAGGAAATCCCGTCGTTTGAGGCGGTGTCGGAAAGCCCGGAAGCGTACGCCCGGGCGTTCATGCGCCAGTATGCGGAGCAGGATCCGGTGCGCGGCAGGCCGCTCGCGCAGGCGCACGGCGGCCGCTGGCTGTGCCAGAATCCGCCCGCGCCGCCCCTTTCGCGCGCGGCGCTCGACCGCGTGTACGCGCTGCCGTTCACGCGGCAATGGCACCCGATGTACGACAAGGACGGAGGCGTTCCGGCGCTGGAGGAGGTCAAGTTCTCCATCGCGGCGACGCGCGGCTGCTTCGGCGCGTGCAGTTTCTGCGCGCTGACGTTCCACCAGGGCCGCATCGTGTCGTCGCGCAGCCCGGACTCGGTCGTGCGGGAGGCGGCGCTTTTGACCGGATT
Organism: Eubacteriales bacterium; assembly: GCA_031550455.1. Classification (GTDB taxonomy): domain Bacteria; phylum Bacillota; class Clostridia; order Christensenellales; family Aristaeellaceae; genus Avichristensenella. The sequence continues at coordinate 3,336 of JAVBOQ010000142.1, read as the reverse complement.
GCCCGACTTCAAAGGGTACATCCACGACATCGGCGGGCCGACGGCCAACTTCCGCCGTCCGGCGTGTGACAAGCAGCTCAAATCAGGCGCGTGCGCCGACCGCCAGTGCCTGTACCCGCGCCCCTGCAAGGCCCTGCGGCCCGACCACGCGGAGTTCCTGAAGTTGTTGCGCCGCGTGCGCGAGCTCCCTGGCGTCAAAAAGGTGTTCATCCGCTCCGGCCTGCGCTACGACTACATGCTGGCGGACGCGGATTCGGCCTTCCTGCGCGAGCTTTGCGAGCACCATGTCAGCGGGCGGTTGAAGGTCGCGCCGGAGCATGTGTCGGCGCGCGTGCTCGCGCTGATGGGCAAGCCGCCGCGCGAGGTGTTCGACCGGTTTGTGCAGAAGTTTGACGCGATCAACCAAAGTCTGCGGTTGAACCAATATGTGCAGCCGTACCTGATGAGCGGCCACCCGGGCAGCGACCTACCCGCGGCGATCGAACTGGCGGAGTACCTGCGCGACACGCGCCAGCAGCCGGAACAGGTGCAGGACTTCTACCCGACGCCGGGCACGCTGTCGACCTGCATGTACCACACGGGGCTCGATCCTCGGACAATGCGGCCGGTGCATGTGCCGAAGGATCCGCGCGAAAAGGCGATGCAGCGCGCGCTGTTACAGTGCAAAAACCCGAAGAACCGGCAGTTGGTGCGCGAGGCGCTCCGGGCAGCCGGGCGCGATGACCTGATCGGCTTTGACAAAAAGTGTCTGGTCCCGCCCGAGCCGGCGTTCCGCGCCGAAAAACCGCCCGCGGCGAAGAAAGCGCCGCCCAAAAAGCCCGAAATCCGCAAACGCCCGGAGCGCGCGCCCGCCGAAAACCGGATCGGCACAAAATCGCCGCGCGCGATGTTACAAAAGAAAGGAACACGCCCATGATGATTCGCAACTCCGCCAAGGCGGTCGTCGTACGCGACGGCGCGCTGCTGCTGCAGCACTGCCGACACGCGGACGGATCGGAATACTACGACCTGCCCGGCGGCGGCCAGAACCCCTTTGAAACAATGGAAGAAACTGTCGTGCGAGAATGCCTCGAGGAGACGGGCTACGCGGTCGCCGTCGAAAGGTTCCTGGCGATCGGCGAAGAGATTGTCGATGACCCTGTATTTCGGGCTGATCACCCCGAATCGTCGCACCGGATCCTGCACATCTTTCTGTGCCGCCTGCTCGACACGCAGCAGGCAGCGCCGACAGAAACGGACTGGGATCAGGTCGGCGCGGACTGGGTACCGCTCGAACGGCTCGGCGAGATTCCGCTTTTGCCCGCCACATTGGCCGAAAGGCTGCCGTCGCTGCTGGCCGCAAACGAAATCGGCTATCTCGGCATCGACCGGCTGAGGAGGAGATGACCATGACGGATCCATTCATTGAAGAGGTATACCGGATTGCCCAAAAGATTCCCAAAGGCAGGGTTTTGTCGTACAGCCGCCTCGCGATGCTCGCGGGAAGGCCGCGCGCGGCGCGCATCGTCGGCAGCGCGATGAGCCATTGCCCGGAGGGCAGCGACATACCGTGCCACCGCGTGGTTCGGGCCGACGGTTCGCTGTGCGAAGGATATGAATTTGACATCGCCGGGCTGCAGCGGGAATTGCTCAGGAGCGAAGGCGTTCCGTTCCGAAGGGACGGGCGGGTCGATATGCGCTTATGCATGTGGGACGGCGATTGATCGCCGTCCCACAAAGGGCCGCCGGTTCGCGGTCATTCGCGCCAGAACGCCGACGCGCCTTCGGGCATGAACAGCCCTTTGAACAGACAATCGAGCCAAACCTCATGGATATCGACGTCGTCCGTCCACGCAACGCGCGTCGTTGTCGTCGACGCCTCCTCATACGCCAGCCAGTCAGCCTCGGTCGCGTCGGCGCCCGGTTCCGGCACGGTCGCGTCAAACACATACAGATCCAGGATGTCGGCGTTGTCCTCATCGTCCTCCATCGGATCTTCCCAATAGCTGCTGCGCAGTTCGACGATTTGGTCGTCCCGCCAGCGGTACACGGTCAGAACGCCGAACATATATTCGTCGTCAAACATGTTCAGGATCGTTCCGTCCGGGAACAGGCGGTACTCGTTCAGCGCGAACACCTTGCCGTCCTCCCGCGCCAGCGGCTCAAACGCGCCGCCGGACGGGTTCCAGCGCAGAAAACGGAAGATCAGGTTGCTCGGGTACGCGTAGTACAGATACCGGATGTCCATGTATCCGTCACCGTTGATATCCTCCAGCGTGACATTGGCGCCTTCCAGGTCGTACCGGTAGAAATCGCCCGGCTCGATCCACATCGGCGTTTCGGCGTCGACCGGAAACGTCGTCGACTGCACTTCCCGTCCGTCTTCCGTGATCGTCAGACGATAGATCGCCTGCGCGCTTCCAAAGTCGCTATCCGGCTCCGTAAAATACCCGCTGTCTTCGTATTCGATCACAAACCGCATTGCCGGCATGCCGTCCGCGATCCGCGCGTCAAAACCGATCCATTCGGCGCGCGATTTGTCCTCCGGCACATCCAGGTAGGCGATATCGCCTTCCGCGGCGGCGCAGCCGACCACAAAGCAGACGGCAAGCAACGCGACAAGAAGCTTCAGCATGTCCATTCCTCCTCGTCCGTCATCGAATCGCGGCCAGCCAGCCTTTGAGCAGAAAGACCGCGCCCACCACATCCTCGCGCTGCGCCGCCCCGCTGATTTCCCGCTCGATGATCAGCGGCCCGTTGAAACCGATGCGCATTAGCTTATGGAAAATCGACGGAAAGTCGACGCGGCCGCTGCCGATCGGCTTTTCCTCGCCCAGCTTATAGCTGTCCTCGCCCGGATACTCGCCGTCCTTGACATGCATGCTCAGCACATACCGGCCAAAGATGTCGACGGCGTCGGTCGGGTTGGCCTTTCCGTACATCAGGAGGTTCGCCGGGTCCAGGTTGATGCCGACGGACTTTTCACCCGCGTCCTCGATCAGCCTGCGCAGCGTGATCGGCGTCTCCTGCCCCGTTTCCAGGCAAAGCGTCACGCCAAGCTCCCCGCACCGCGCGCCGATTTTCCGAAGCGATTCGACGTACACCGCGTAGGTCGCGGACGACGGGTCCTCCGGCACAAAGCCCAAATGCGTCTGCATCAGCGGAATCCCCAGCCGCTCGCATGCGTCCGCACCGTCAAGCAGCGACCGGATGCGCGCCTCCCGGTAGTCGGGCGGCTCGATCCCGAGCGTGCGCGGGCCGTCCCGAAAATCCCAAACCGCGGGGCCGCTCCAGCCGACGGTGCATGTCATCGCCGGAAACCTTCGCAGGAGCGGTTTGAGCGCGTCGATCTCATCC
>JAVBOQ010000096.1:0-8671 GCA_031550455.1 Eubacteriales bacterium | reverse complement strand
CCGCGCGGCGCGAAATAGACGCTGTACAGGCAGCGGTCGTCCAGCGTGCGGCGGCGTTGCTGCGGCATAGGCTGCTCCTTTCAGAGGGGGCGTAGAGGGAGGAAGGGGGGGGGCGGTGGGACGAAGGGGCGAAGGAGACGTCTTCTTTCTTTTCGGAAGAAAAAAAGAAGCAAAGAAAAGTCTGCTTGGGGGAGGCGGGGGTTATGCGGGGAGGGAGAGGTCTGGGAGGGCGGAGGCTTTTGGAATCTACTCCTTCACCTCAAACTCCGTTGTCGCGCCTTCTTCGCTGTGGACGCTGATCCGCTTTCCTTGCAGCGTGAACCAATCGCGGAGCGTCATGGGCGCGTCGTACGGTTCCGCCGGGTCAAGCGCGCCCGGATCCTTTGCCTTTGGTTCCATGCCGATCATGCCGTCGCCGTCCCGCAGCGTAATCAGGATCCGGAAAGCGGGCGCGCCCGACTTTTTGTTTGCCGGAATGTACTGCTGCGCGGCGAAGCCATACGGCGTTTTCAGGCATTCCGTACGGCTCACGAGCTGGCTGCCTTCGGTAACGGTCACGGAAAAGAGGCCCGCTTCCGCGTCGTAGCGCGCCGTGATGGTGTTTTCAATCCGCACCGGTTTGCCGTTCTCGAAGGTGGACCCGGCGACATAGTTCCTCGACTGTTCGTCCCCGGTTTCCGTCGCGTCTTCCGCCCAGAGGGTCGCCGCGCTTCGCAGCGTGATTTTGATCCGGAGAGCGTCGTTGAGATAGATCGCGTCCATATAGGTCGCGGGGTTTTCCTTCATGTTCGGGATCAGCGCGTCAAACAGGTTCAGTTCCATCGCCGCGTACGCTTCCAAAAAAGCGGCGGCGGCCGGCAACGTCTCGCTCCCCGCCTGCGCGCATCGCGGATGCGCGGGGAAGAGAGACAAAAGCGCAAGCGCGAACAGCAGCGCGGTTCGTTTCGTCCGCATCATGTAACCCTTCCCCCTTTATCCCTTACCGCGTCGTCTCGACCACGATTTCGCCGGCCATGATCTTCTGCGCGAGCGCCTCAACCTCGGCCTTCAGTTCGGGCGAAACCTGCTGGGGCATCGACTCGTCGCCATAGCCGACCGCGATGTAGCCGCCGGTCATGCCCGCGTTCCAGCATGTGCCGCCCGGGAACGTACCGTCCGCCATGAACTGCATGACCGCGGCGTAGACGGATTTGCCGACTTCCTTCACCATTGAGCAGGCGATCACGTCCGGGTTGATGAACTTCTGGTCGCTGTCGACGCCGATGGCGTATTTGCCCTTTTCCTTCGCGGCCTCAAACACGCCTTCGCCGGCCTTGCCGGCCACCTGGAAGATCACGTCCGCGCCCTTGTCATAGATCGCGAGCGCGTGTTCCTTGCCCTTGGCCGGGTCGTTGTAGTCGGCGGTGTAGGAAATTTCGACCTTGATGTCCGGGTTGGCATATGCCGCGCCCTGCTTGTACCCGACCATGAAATTGTTGATTGTCATCGAGTCCTCGCCGCCGATCGCGCCGATGACGCCGGTCGCCGACAGCTTCGCGGCGATGTACCCGACGAGGAACGACCCTTCGTTCTCCGCGTAGGTGATCGAGTAGATGTTCGGCACGTCGGTCAGCTCATTGTCGACAAAGATGAACTTCACGTCGGGCATTTCCGGCGCGATTTCCACGAGGTAGTCCCAGAATTCCCAGCCGACCGCGACGACGAAGTCGTACTGCTCGCCGGCCGCGATCAGGCTCTGTTCATACAGCGACGAATCTTCCTTGCACTCAATGACCGTGCCCGTGACGCCTTCCGCCTTGAGCATTTCGATCCCGACGTTGGCGGAGTCAAAGAACGAGCGGTCGCCCAGCGCGCCGGCGCAGACGATCGCGATGGACGGCGCTTCCGCGGCGAGCGAAACCGGGACGATCGAAAGGGACAAAAGAAGGGACATGATCCAGCAAAGCGTTTTTTTCATGGTATTGCCTCCTTGTATGTATCGATGCGCGAGCGCGCACGGCTGATTGATTCGCCGCGCGCGGCGGTTCTCCTGCCGCCGTATTCACATATCCTTTGTTATCCTCTCGACAGTTCGACAAAAACCGTGTATGATACCATCATCATGGAGGTGGCGTATGAAAAGAAAATCCGCGCTTTTTATCGCATGGGCGCTTGTTTTTTCCATTTTTTGGAATGGAATCGCGGCTTTTGCGGAGACTGCGCCGACCGCCGCGCCGACGCCGCTGCCGGAAGCCGCCGCGCCGACTTCCTACGGTACCCAGGTCGACGCCACGATCCGCGTTTTGCTGCAATCGCTCGGCACAAGGCAGGCGCTCGGGCTGACGGTCGACGGCGCGTACACGATCGACGGCGACCGCGGGTTTCAGATTGAGCCGGGCACCGAAATACAGCTCGGCGTCCAGTCCGGGCGCATCACGCTGCGCGCGGGCGGCGTGTCGATCGACATGGGCGGCGGGTTCACGCTCAAGCGGCACCTTACCGCGGACGGGCAGGCCGGCGGCATCTACATACATGAGTCCGAAAAACAGGCGATGTACCGCGGCGATCTGTCGTTCGGCGTCAGCGGCGGCTACCTCCGCATAATCCTGACGATCGGCGTGGAGGAATATCTGTACGGCGTGCTGCCGTACGAGATGAGCGACACGTTCCCGCTCGAGGCGCTCAAGGCGCAGGCGGTCGCCGCGCGCACCTACACGATGCAGCGCAAAACGCGAAGCGACGGCCAGTTATACGACGTCGTCGACACGGCGAACGATCAGGTGTTCAAGGGCTATGACGTGCGCTACACAAGGCCGATTCAGGCGGTGGACGAGACGCGCGGCGTCGTCTGCGTGTACAAAGGATCGTTTGCCGAGTGCTTCTATTCGGCGTCGAACGGCGGGCAGACGGCGCTCGCGTCCGATGTCTGGGATCGGATGGACGACGCGTACCTCGACATCCGCGATGACCCGTATGACCTCGCGAACCCGGAAAGCCTCGTCCGGTACGCGTCGGTGCCCAAGGACGCGGCGAAGATGGACGCGCCGCTATACGGCCTGCTGGCCGGGCAGGCCGGGCTGATGCTGCAAGCGCTCGGGAAGCTGAAGCCGGGCGAGGAGGTCGGGCTGACCGACGTCCTCGCGGTCGAGGCGGTGAAGCCGGTTTACGGCGGCGAAAGCCGCCAGTACGGCACGCTCCGGTTCACCGTGCGCGCCAGTGTCCGGCGGCTTGCCGAAAACGGCCAGTACGGCCCGATCGAAGAGATCGAAGCGCCGCTGATCATCGACCTTTCGCTGTACGATCAGGTGCGCGGCGCGCTGAACCTCGCGCTGAACAGCAGCAACTACGAAATGATCACCGTCGCCGAGAAGGAAACCGCGTTCACCCTCGCGGCGCGGCGGTACGGCCACGGCGTCGGCATGTCGCAACGCGGCGCGCAGCGCATGGCGGGCGTGGAGAACCTGAACTTCCTGCAAATTCTGCATTTTTATTATCCGGGCGTAACGCTTGTTCAGATCGACTGGCTCGAGAGGCCGCTGACCGCCGTTTCGGCGCTGCCCGAGAGCCTTGGGTACGCCGCGCCGAGGCCGACGCCCGTGCCGACGCCCGCGCCGCTGCCGCCGCTTTCCGGCGATGAGTTTTACGCGGTCGTCAAGGTCGAAGGCGTCGACTCGACGCTGAACGTCCGCGAAGGGCCGTCCACCGGCGACACAATCCTCGGCGTGCTGCGGAACGGCACGCGGATGATCGTCGAGGCGATCCTCGAAGGCGGCTGGGCAAAGATGAAAACGGCCGAAATCGAAGGGTATGTCTCCATGACATTCATCGTGCGCGAGGATTCGCTGCCGCTGCCGTCGCCCGATCCGGCGGCGACGCCGCAGCCGGGCGAGACCGAACAACCCGAAAAAGAAGGAGGCGCTTCTTTTGCCTTTTGAAATCCGCCTGGAAAGGGAGAGCGACCACCGCGCGGTCGAGGACATGACGCGGGAGGCGTTCTGGAACCTGCATGCGCCGGGCTGTGATGAGCACCTTGTCGCACACCAGTTGCGCGGGTGCGCGGCGTTCCTGCCCGCGCTTGACTTTGTCGCGGTTCATGAGGGCCGCGTCATCGGAAACGTCATGGCGACGCGGGCGCGCGTCGTTGACGACCGTGGCGGGACGCGCGAACTGCAGCTCATCGGGCCGCTCAGCGTGTCGCCGGGCTGGCAGCGGCGCGGCGTGGGTTCCGCGCTGATGCGGCGCGCGCTGTCCGCGCTGTGGGAGCAGGGCTTCGGCGCGGTCGCGCTGTACGGCAACCCGAAGTATTACGGGCGGTTCGGCTTTGGCCCGGCGGAACGGTTCGGCATCATGACGGCGGAAGGCAGGTTTCATCCCGCGCTGATGGCTGTCGAGCTGTTCCCGGGCGCGCTGCGCGGCGTGTCGGGCCGCCTTTTCGAGGACGAGGCGTTCCAGTGTGACGCGGCCGCGCTGGAGGCGTTCGAAAAGGAGTTCCCGCCGAAGGAAAAATTTGTGACGGAGACGCAGCTGGCGTTTCGGAAGTTCGTTGAGAGCGGGGTGCAGAGCTGAGGGGGATGTGAGGAGGACGCGAAGGGACGTCTTCTTTCTTTTTAGGGAAAAAGAAAGAAGCAAAGAAAAACCGCTTGGGGAACGGGCGATGAAAATCCCTCCTGCGCCGGTGGCGCGGGAGGGATTGGGATTTTTTAGGGCATTCCGGCACGACAAAAAGCAGGGTTTCCAAAGGGGTTTAACCCCTTTGGCAGGGTCTGGGACGGCGTCCCAGCGTTCCCCCGATCCCTCTCAGCCGCTCACCCGACCACAATATTCAACAGCCTGCCCGGCACATACACAACCTTCCGCACGGCCTTGCCGTCGAGCAGCGCCCGGACCTCCGGCGTCTCCGGCAGCGTTTTCGCGCCGTCTTCGGCGGTCAGCGCGGTCGCGACCATCATGCGGCCGCGGATCTTTCCGTTGATCTGTACGGCGATTTCCACCTCGTCCTTCCGCATCGCAGCCTCGTCCCACTTCGGCCACGCCGTGCGGGACAGCGGCGCGGTTTCGCCGAGGCGTTGCCACATCTCTTCGGTGATGTGCGGCGCGACCGGGTTCAGGAGCTGCACGAGCGCCTTGAGCTCGCCACGCGTCACGCGGCCTTCCGCATAGAACGCGTTGACCAGCGACATCATCGCGGCGATCGCGGTGTTGAACTTCATCCGCTCGATGTCCTCGGTGACCTTCTTGATGCAGGCGTGCACCTCGGCCTTTAAGCAGTCGCGGATGGGTTCGCTCGGCTCGACGGCCTCCTGCAGGCGCCAGACGCGCTCCAGGAACCGCCGGCAGCCGACCGCGCCGTTCGTCGACCACGGAATCGCCTGGTCGAACGCGCCCATAAACATCTCATAGAGCCGCAGCGCGTCCGCGCCGATGTCGCGGATGACGTGATCCGGGTTGATGACGTTGCCGCGCGATTTGGACATCTTCTCGCCGTTCTCGCCGAGGATCATCCCGTGCGACGTGCGCTTGCTGTACGGCTCGGGATAGCCGGCGACGCCGATATCGTACAGGAACCGGTGCCAGAAACGGCTGTACAGAAGGTGCAGCGTGGTGTGCTCCATACCGCCGTTGTACCAGTCCACCGGGCCCCAGTACGCGAGCGCCTCGGGCGAAGCCAGCGCGCCGTCGTTCTCGGTGTCCATGTAACGCAGGAAGTACCAGCTCGACCCGGCCCACTGCGGCATCGTGTCGGTCTCGCGCTTCGCGGGCTTTCCGCAGCGCGGGCAGACGGTGTTGACCCAGTCGGTCATCGCGGCCAGCGGCGACTCGCCGTTCTCGGTGGTTTCGTACTTTTCCACCTCGGGCAGGAGCAGCGGCAGCTCGCTTTCCGGCAGCGGAACCCAGCCGCAGCAATCGCAGCGCACCAGCGGGATCGGCTCGCCCCAGTAGCGCTGACGCGAGAACACCCAGTCGCGCAGCTTGAAATTGACCTTTGGCTCACCAAGGCCCTTTTCGGAAAGCCACGCGGTGATCGCCTGCTTCGCCTCGTCGACCGTCAGGCCGTCGAGGAACCCGGAGTTGACCATCACGCCCTGTTCGATGTCGGCAAACGCTTCTTTTTCAATGTCGCCGCCCGCGACGACCTCAACGACGGGCAGCGAGAACTTCCGCGCGAAGGCCCAGTCACGCGCGTCGTGACCCGGCACGGCCATGATCGCGCCGGTGCCGTAGCTCATCAGCACATAGTCCGAGATCCAGATCGGAATCGGCTTTCCGGTGACCGGATTGACCGCGCGGACGCCCGCGATCTCGACACCGGTCTTGTCCTTCGCCATTTCGGTGCGCTCAAAATCGCTCTTGCGCGCGGCCGCTTCGCGGTACGCGGCCAGCGCGTCCATGTTCGAAATGCGTCCCGCCATCCGGTCGATCAGCGGGTGTTCGGGCGAGATGACCATGTACGTCGCGCCGAACAGCGTGTCCGGCCGCGTCGTGTAGACGCGCAGCCTGTCGCCGCTGTTTTCAATCGCGAAGTCGACTTCCGCGCCGGTCGAGCGGCCGATCCAGTTGCGCTGCTGCGCCTTTGCGCGCTCAATGAAGTCGACCGTGTCCAGGCCGTCGAGCAGCTTTTGCGCGTAGGCGGTGATTTTCAGCATCCACTGGTTCTTGACGCGCCGGACGACCTCGCCGCCGCAGCGCTCGCACACGCCGTCGACGACCTCTTCGTTGGCCAGTCCGCACTTGCACGACATACACCAGTTGACCGGCATCTCGGCCTTGTACGCGAGGCCGTGCTTGAACAATTGCAGGAAAATCCACTGGGTCCATTTATAGTATTTCGGGTCGGTCGTGTCGACCTGACGCGACCAGTCGAACGAGAAGCCGATCCGCTGCATCTGCCGGCGGAACTGCGCGATGTTGCGCTGCGTGATCGCGTGCGGATGGACTTTGTTTTTGATCGCGTAGTTTTCGGCGGGCAGGCCGAACGCGTCCCAGCCCATCGGGAACAGCACGTTATAGCCTTCCATGCGGCGCTTTCTCGCGATGATGTCCATCGCTGTGTACGGCCTCGGATGTCCGACATGCAGCCCTTCGCCGGACGGGTACGGGAACTCGATCAGCGCGTAATATTTCGGCAGCGAACGGTCATCGCTCGCGCGGAACGCCTCCGTGTCGGCCCATATTTGTTGCCATTTCGGTTCGATCACGCTCGGGTTGTACTCGGGAATCTGCATGTGGAGAACCCCTCACTCATATAGTCTGTCGCGGGCATTACCAGTAATTTAATAGGATAGCAAGCGGGAGGCCGCATGTCAAGCATTTTGGACTTTTTGCGCCGCGCGGGCGAATTCGCGCTGAACCTTCTCGGCGGCTGGGACGGAACGCTGAAGCTTCTGATCGCGATGATGGCGCTGGACTACGCGTCCGGCATCGTCGTCGCGTGCCTCGGGAGGAGCCCGGTCGGGCGCAACGGCTGCCTCGACAGCCGCGCCGGGCTTTCGGTGCTGCTCAAAAAGGGGCTGATTCTGATGGTGCTGGCGGTCGCGGCGCAGGTGGACGCCACGATGGAAGGCGCGTTCGTCCGCGCGGCGACCGCGTGGTTCTACATCGCCAACGAAGCGCTGTCAGCGCTTGAAAACGCGGCGCTGGCGGGCGTTCCGATGCCGGAAAAGCTCAGGCACATGCTCGGCGTGATGAAAAAGGCGGAGGAAGCGCCCGGCGGTTTCACAGGCGACGCACACTGATTTCGACAAGCAAAAAAAGATTTCTTTGTCAAAAACCTGGAAGGTATTGACAACATGTGAACATTCTGTTATCATCGGGACAAAAGAAAGGATGGTGCTCCAATGAAAAAGTTCGTCGGCATTTTACTTGTCGCTGTCATGCTCACGGCATCCGTCAGCGCTTTTGCGGATCTGAAGCAGCCCTGGCTGGGCGGCGAGGATCTGAACAAGTACACGACCGCGCCTAAAGCGCTCGGCTTCCCCACCAAGGACCATCCCGTCCCGAGTCTGATCCAGCCCAAAGGGGTCGAGGTTAAGTATGTTTTGGTCGGCTGGGAATACATCCGTGCTGTCCTTTTGGGGGACTATGCGAATTCCGCGGTTGCCCAGGAGGTTTTCGATTCGTACGAAGAGTTTTACAACGAAGTCGTATCGTGGCTCACGTTCGTGTACTATCACGAAGACTTTAACGCCAGCCATCCGGTGCCCGCAAGCTGGATTGGCTATTATCCGCACGAGCTGATGACCCTGGAAGAGTTCATCGAGCTGTTCGTCTCGGTGCATTACTACCACATCTGATCATCGCTTCGCACCGCTCCCTCCGGCCCACCGGAGGGAGTTTTTTTGATTGTCTATCCGGCCTTCCCGCCCGAGACTTCTCAGGAACGCCGCGGCATTTTCAGGGCGAATCCTCCTCGCGCCTCTGGCAAACGCATGAACTGAGGTTCATGCGTTTGCCCTGCGCGCCGCCCCACCGCAACCGCGCGTTTCACAGCGCTCTTTCCATCATCGCGAACCGCTTGGCGACGCGGAATCCGGTCCGCTCGTACAGCCGCTGTGCGTGGTTTGTGGCGGCGGTGAACAAGGTGCTGAACGTCGCGCCTTCTTCGACAAATTCGCGCATCAGCAGGTTGAACATGACGGTCGCGATGCCGCGCTTTTCGTACAGCGGGTCGGTGCAGATGCCGGTGAAGAATCCG
>JAVBOQ010000038.1:0-16605 GCA_031550455.1 Eubacteriales bacterium | reverse complement strand
CCACCAGAAACGGGCGCGAGATGCTCAGGACCGCGCGCGCGATCATCATCGACGAACTGCACGCGCTGATCGGCGGCAAGCGCGGCGCGCATCTGATGCTGTCTGTCGCGCGGCTGGACGCGCTGTGCGAAAGGCCGCTGCAACGGATCGGCCTTTCGGCGACGATCGAGCCTTTGGACGCGGCCGCGCGCTACCTCGGCGCGCCGGACGGCGCGGCGGTCGTCGCGCCAAAGATGCAAAAGTCCGTCGACATCGCGGTGATCAGCCCGCTGGACGACATGCGCGCGCTGCCGGAAGGCACCATCTGGCCGGAGCTGTGCCGCTGCGTGCTCGAAGCGTGCCAGGGCGCGCGCACGGTGATCGCGTTCGTCGAAGGGCGGGCGCAGGCGGAAAAGCTGGCGCACGGCGTCAACCTGCTCGCCGGGCCCGGGTTTGCCAGAACGCACCACGGTTGCGTATCCAAGGAACAGCGCCAAGAGGCCGAGAACCAGCTTCGCGCGGGAACGCTCAGGCTGCTTTGCGCGACGTCGTCGATGGAGCTTGGCATCGACGTCGGCGAAGTCGACCTTGTTCTGCAGATCGGGTTCCCGGGGACCATTTCCAGCGCGATGCAGCGCCTTGGCCGCGCCGGGCACAATCCAGGCCGCACCAGCGTGCTGCGCATGTTCCCGCGCACCGCGGCCGAGGGAATCCCGTGCGGCCTGACCGCGACATTGGCGCTGCGCGGCGGCATCGAGCGCGCGCGGCCGCCGCGCCAGTGCCTTGACGTCGTCGCGCAGCATCTGGTGTCGATGGCCGCGGAAAGCGAGTTCACCGTCGACTTCGCGATGGAGACGCTTCGGCGCGCCGACTGCTTCCGCGAAGTCAACAGGGACGACCTCTGCGCGATCCTTCGGATGCTGGCCGGTGATTTTGAGCACCAGCGCGACCGCCCGGCGCGGCCGCGCCTGCTCTACGACCGGATCCACGGCACGGTCACGGGCGACAAGTACAGCCGGATGCTCGCCCTGTCCGCCGGCGGCACGATTCCGGACCGCGGCTGGTTCCCGGTGCGCACCGCCGAAGGCACGCGCCTTGGCGAGCTGGACGAGGAGTACGTATTCGAGGCGCGTATCGGCGACAAGTTCCTGCTCGGCGCGTTTTCCTGGCGGCTGACCGAGATCCGCCGCGACTGCGTCATCGTCGCGCCCACGTCGCCGGACGGCGCGCAGTCGCCGTTCTGGAAGGGCGACGGGATGGGCAGAACCTATGAGACAGGCCGCGCGTTCGGCGCGCTGATGCGCGGGCTGACCGAGGCGAACGCCGCCGGGCGGCTGTTTCAGGCGCTGCTTGACTTAAAGCTCGACGACGCGGCCGCCGCGAACGCGATGGAATTCCTCGACCGGCAGTTCGACGCGACCGGCTGCCTGCCGGACGACCGGACGATCCTCGTCGAGCACTTTCCGGGGCAGGCAGGCGAGCACCAGGTGATGGTGCATTCGGTGTTCGGCGGGCAGGTCAACGCGGGGCTCGCGCTGCTTGCGAAGGAAGCGGTGCGGCTGCGCACCGGCATGGAGGCGCACGACTTCGGCGACGATGACGGGTTTCTGCTGTTGCCCTACGGCAGCGACCGCGCGATGCCGGAAGGCATTTTGCAGTCCATCGCGCCGAAGACAGCCCGGCAAACGCTGTCGGCGCTGCTGCCGTCGACGCCGCTGTTCAACATGGCGTTCCGGTACAACGCGGCGCGCGCGCTGATGATGGGCGTGCGGCAGGGCGGGCGCGTGCCGCTGTGGGTGCAGCGGCTGCGCGGCGCACAAGCGCTGGACGACGCGGTGATGAATGCCGACCACCCGCTGATGCGCGAGACGCGGCGCGAATGCCTCGAAGACTATTGGGACATCCCGGCGGTTGAAGACGTGCTGCGCTGCGTGCAGTCCGGCGCGATCGCGGTGCGCGAGCTGCGGCTTTCAAAACCGTCGCCGATGTCGCTGCCGCTGCGCCGCGCGCTGGAAGCGACCGAAATGTACGACTACACGCCGACGCCGCGCACGGTGTTCCGCGCGGTGGACGAGGCGCTTGCCGCGCCCGGCGCGATGCCGCCCGCGCCGGAGCAGCTTCAAAAGGCGTCCGAGCGGGGCCGTCTGCCGCGCGACGAGGCGGAGCTGCACGCGCTTTTGATGGCCGAGGGCGACCTGATCGCCGGCGAGGTCGACGTGCCGGGCGCGTGGCTCGAGCAACTGGCGCGGCAAAAGCGCGCGCTGTACATCGAGCCGGGCCTTTGGATCGCGGCGGAGCAGGCCGACCTCTCCCGCGCCGCGATCGACGAAAACGACCGGGACGCGCGGCTGCGCGTTGTGCGGCGCTGTCTGCGCTATCGCGGCGGGCAGACCGACGAGACGCTCGCCGGGCGCTATTTCTGGGACGCGGGCGCGTGCCACACGCTATTGGAAACGCTTTTGGCGGAGGGCGTCGCGGCCCTCGACGGCGGCGCGTACTACCACCGCGACGTGTACGGCCGCGCGCAGCGGGCGACGGTCGCCGCGCGGCGAGAAGAGATCCACACACAGCCGCCGGAACGGTACGCGGCGCTGCTCGCGAAGCGTCTGCGCGTCAACGCGGGCGCGGCGGAACAACTGGCACGCGGGATCGACGCGCTGATCGACCGGCCCTTCCCGTTGGGGCTTTGGGAGAGCGTTTTGCTGCCTGCGCGCGCCTCCGGCTACCGCCCGGCGCTGCTGGACGAGCTTTTGTCGCGCGGCGAGGTGTTCTGGCGGTTTCATCCGGGCGAAAAGCCCACGCTGGCGTTTCACCGGCGCGACAGCGTCGACTGGTTCGCGGATCCGCCCGCGCTGACCGCCGAACTGAGCGAGGACGAACGGCGCGTCGCCGTGGCGCTCGCGGCGCGCGGCGCAAGCTTCGCGCAGAGCCTGTCCGGCGTGCTGCCGGGGAAGCCCGTGCTGCCGGTGCTGCAGGCGCTGGCCGTGCGCGGGCTGGCGCACGCGGACAGCTTCATTCCCGCGCGGCAATGCGCCGAGGGCGCCGATCCTGACGTGCCGAAGCTGGCCGCGCGGGCGCGGGCGGTCGCGACGGTGACGGGCCGGTGGGAGCTGGCGCGGCCGCCGATCGAGGAGACAGTCGAGCAAAAGCTTGAGCGGGCGTTTGACGCCGCGGTGATCCTTTGCCGCGAGACGGCGGCGGGCCTTAACTGGAGTGAGGCGCTCGACACGCTGCGCACGTGGGAATACATCGGCCGCGTGCGGCGCGGGTACTTTGTGCGCGGGCTGTCGGGCGCGCAGTTCGTCCGCGACAGGGACTTCGGCGCGGCTGTCGCGGCGCTGGCGGACCCTTCGGGCGACATCCTCTGGCTGTCCGCGGCGGACATCGCGCAGCCGTGGGGCAAAGCGCTTCCGCACGTCGAAGGCCGTTCGTTTGTAAACGTGCCCGGGACGGCGGTGGCGCTGGCCGCGGGCATGCCGGTCGCCGCGTTCGAGCGCGGCGGGCAGCAACTGCGCGTGTTTGACGCGGAAAATCTGCCCGGCGCGCTGTCCGCGTTTGCCCGGGATTATGAGCAAAAGCGCGTATTCCCGTCAAAAACCCGCCTGACCGTCAAACAGTACCCGCCGGAGGCCGCAGGGGCGCTGGAAAAAGCCGGGTTCGCGCGGGTGATGCTGGACTATGAGCTGTGGCAAAAGCGGATCGGTGGAGGATAATACCAATGGAACATCTTAATGCCGTGGCGGATGTCAAAACGGAGGGTGTCGGCGGCATGGCGAATCAGCGGTTGACAATTGAAACGGATCGGCTGTCGCTGATCACGATGGACGCGGGCTTCATGGCGAAGCTCATCGAAGGCGATCCAACGGCGTACGCTGACATGGGCGTCGCGGCCTCGGAGGATTGGCCCTCGCGCGCCGACATTTTCGGCGGCATGGAGGTCATCCTGAACGACCTCCGCGCGAAGCCCGTCCCGGACGGTTTCGACGCGTGGCTGATCGTACGGCGCGCGGACAAGCGAATCGTCGGCGACTGCGGGTTCAAGGGCAGCCCCGGCCCGGACGGCGCGATCGACATGGGCTGCGGCATCTTGGCGGCCGAGCGGCGCAACGGGTACGCGTTTGAGGCGTCCGAGGCGCTGCTCGCGTGGGGCCTTGCGCAGCCCGGCGTTTCCGCCGTTACCGCCGACTGCCTGACGGAAAACGAGGCTTCGCACCGCACCCTGATCAAGCTCGGCATGGCGGAGACGCGCCGCGAAAGCGGCATGATCTACTTTCGCAAGGGGAAATAGCGCCGCCCTGCGACGCTCCTTGTGCGGCGTCGCCCTCAAAACCACTTCTTTTTCCGGAAATACACCGCTATCCCCACGACGATCGCAACCGACACCGCGATGACCGCCGGGTATGTCCCGGCCCAGGCCGTCTCGGGCATTTTCAGATTCATGCCATACCAGCCGACCAACAGCGTCAGCGGCAGGAAGATCACCGTGATCACGGTGAACAGCTTCATCGTCTTGTTGAGCTCGATGTCGATCTGCGCCTGATACGCCTCGCGCACCTGCGTCACATAATCGCGCAGGTTCAGCACGGCGTACGCCTGCCGGTCCGCGCGGTTGGTGATGATATGCAAAAAGTGCAGATGCCGCTTGTCGAACAGCTTGTTTTCGTTTTCCTCCATGTCTTCCAGGGCGTCGACGAGCGACTCGAAATAGCGCTTCTGTTTGATCAGCTTCTTGCGCAGCGTGCTGATTTCCGGCGTGAAGTTGGCCTTGTCGCCGTCCATGATCCGGTCTTCGAGCGCGGCGATCGAGGCCTCGACCTCTTCCAGATACGCGGCGTCGTTCTCGGTCAGCAGGTTGAAAAACGCGTACAGCGCCATGCCGAACGGCGGCAGGTCGGCGCGCGGCAGCCTGTCCGCGAACCCGTCGATCGCGGGCGACGGGTCGTGAACGAAGATCAGCCGCTTTTGCGAGTGATAAATGTCGATGTTGACCGGCGGCGCTTCGATGTCCTCGGTCTTGTCCGGAATATTCAGCAGCAGGCAGTCGTACCCTTCGCGGCTCTCGAACCTGTTCGCGGCGCTCTCGTCGAGCGGCGGCAGCAGGATCGCCTCCATGCCGAGCGCCGCGGCGTCCGCCTCGAGCTCCGCCGTGCGGATCAGGATGATCGCCGGCGTATCCGCGTCCGGCGGCGCGGCTGTCCCTTGCCGCCCGGCGGTAAAAACCCTCATGGCGCTCCCTCCGGTCAATGTGAATCGCAACGCTTTTTACGGCGAACTTCAGTATAGCATGCCCTGACTGAAAAACAAATGCCGCAGTTTGCATCCGGGGCGGGAAAATATTATACTGTATCCATGCCGCACATTGTGTTGTACGAGCCTGAGATCCCGCAGAACACCGGCAACATCGCCCGGACATGCGCCGCGACCGGCGCGCGGCTGCATCTGATCCGGCCGCTCGGGTTTTCGCTGCTTGACAAGTTTGTCAAGCGCGCCGGGATGGATTACTGGCCGCTGGCCGACGTTTCCGTGCACGACGATTTCCGCGCGTTTGTCGCCGCGCTGCCGGGCGTGCCGATGGTCTTTTTCTCGACGAAAGCCGACAAGCCGTACACCGCGTTTGATTATCGCGCGGATACGGCGCTCGTGTTCGGGCCGGAGTCGCGCGGCCTCCCGGAAACATTGCTTACGCGGCACACGGGCCATTGCGCGCGGCTGCCGATGCTGCCCGGCGCAAGGTCGCTGAACCTGTCCAACGCCGTGGCGGTCGCGCTGTATGAGGCGCTGCGCCAGCGGGACTTTTCAGGGCTCGACATGGCGGGCGCGCTGACGGGCCGCGAGGAAGCGCCGCTGCCTTCGGGATGAACGGAGCAGCGTCGCGCGTCTGATCCAATGGAAAGAGGTGTTGCCGGTGCGGATCGAAGAGCGGCTGGAAGAGCGCCGCATGCGCATGAAAGCGTTCGCTGGCGTGCTGGACTTCTTTGGTGTGATCGGCTGCGCCATCCTGATCGTCGCGCTGATCGCGCTGCTGGTCAACATGGGCACCTGGCTGGTGAGCGACCTGACGCAGTCGTTCGCCGACCTGCAGAAAAACGTCACCGAAGCGCTGATCGTCAAGTAAACGGAGGGTTGCGCGATGGTCGTTTCCTGGCCAGATCTGCTCGATACGGTCTCGGGCTGCCAGGGCTGCCGCCTTGGCGGATCGCGCACGCACGCCGTGCCCGGCGAGGGCAACCCACGCGCGCGGCTGATGCTGATCGGCGAAGGGCCGGGCCGTGACGAGGATCTTTCCGGAAGGCCGTTTGTCGGCGCGGCGGGACAGCTTCTCGAAAAAATCCTTGGCGCGATCGGGCTGGCCCGATCGGACGTATACATTGCCAACATTGTCAAGTGCCGCCCGCCGGGCAACCGCGCGCCCGAGCCGGATGAAATCGCCGCGTGTATGCCGCACCTGCGCGCACAGGTGGCGCTGATCCGCCCGCAGGTGATCGCGCTGCTCGGCGCGACCGCGTTAAAGGCGATCGTCGGCGACGCGGGACGCATCACGCGGGATCGCGGCCATTGGATTGAGCGCAAGGGCGTCTGGATCATGCCGACGTTTCATCCGGCCGCACTGCTGCGCGATGAGGACAAAAAGCGCCCGGTATGGGAGGACTTCAAGCAGATTCGTGACAAACTGACCGAATTGAGGCAGCATGACGCGACTTTCGGAGATGAACCGGCGGTACGCGGCCAACTTTGAGGATCGCTACGCGCTGGTGCCCGGCGAGGGCGAGGCGTCCGCGCGCCTTCTGCTTGTCGGCGAAGCGCCCGGCGCGCAGGAAACGCTGCTTGGCCGTCCGTTCGTCGGCCAGGCCGGGAAGAACCTCGACGCTTTTCTCGCGGCGGTTGCCCTGCCGCGCGCGGCGCTGTACATCACCAACGCCGTTAAATTCCGTCCGACGAAGCAGGGCGCGTCCGGCCGCCTGTCGAACCGCACGCCGACACGCGACGAGGTGGACGCCTTTCAACCCTGGCTTCACGCGGAAATTGAAGCCGTACAACCCTTGATCGTCGCGACGCTGGGCAATACCGCTTTGCGCGCGGTCGCGGGCGACGGGTTTGTCATCGGCGCGGCGCACGGGCGGCCATTGGCAAAGCGGCTTGCATGCGGCGCACATGTATTTCCGCTATACCATCCGGCGTCAGTCATTTATCGGCGGGAGCTTACGCGGACCTACGCGGAGGACGTGGAAGCGCTGCGGGCGTTCCTCGAAACGGTGGCAAACGGCAAGGGATGAAGCCGCCAGACGCGTACGCTTAAAAATGTGCGTTTTGCATAAAATGCTCTGTGTATGCAATACGATCCCGCCAAGCCAAACCTGCCAAACCGCATCGAAAAAAAGTATAAATGTTTTTCGTAAAACCCCTTTTCTTTCATGCAAAAAGGTGTTACAATGACTGTGGCAATGCATATCACGATGGTCGGCACAGCCGACGGACTGTTCCCCTCATGTCCGTTATCCTGATTGTCGTGGTGTGCATTGGTTCTTGTAAGAGAGCGGCCCGGAAGCAATTCCGGGCCGTTTTTGATCATATTGCCTAAGAATCGTTCGGAAACAGACTATTTCCGCCTTCCCGTATCCTCGCCCTGCCCGCTCGGGCGGTAGTACACCCGGCCGCGCAGATCTTCCGGCATATACACCTGCTCGACCCAGTGGCCCGGGAAGTCATGCGGGTATAGGTATCCCTCGCCGTTTCGCTCGCCGCCTGTGTCGCCAAGCCGGTTCGCACCCTTGTAGCTGGTGTCGCGCAGATGCACAGGCACCGCGCCGAACCCGCCCTTTTCCGCGTCGGCCATCGCCTCCGCGATCGCGGCCACGACACTGTTCGACTTCGGACTTTCACAGATCGCGATGATCGCCTGCGCAATGGAGAGTTTCGCTTCCGGCATGCCGTTGAACTGCAGCGCGTGCATCGCGGCGACCGCCTGGAGCATCGCCATCGGGTTGGCAAGCCCGACGTCCTCGCTGGCGTGCGCGATCATCCGCCGCACGGCGATGCGCGGGTCGACGCCCGCGTAGGTCAAGCGCGCGAACCACGCAAGTGCCGCGTTGCTGTCCGATCCGCGCAGGCTCTTGCAAAACGCCGAAAGCATGTCGTAATGCAGCGATTCGTCGTATTGCAGCACGGGTTTCTGGATCGATTCCTCCGCAGCGGCGAGGGTCACACGGATGCGCCCGTCCCTGTCCGGCGGCGTCGTCAGCGCGGCGAGTTCCAGCGCGTTAAACGCCGAGCGCATGTCGCCGTTGGCCACGCGCGCGATGTGGGAAAGCGCCTCCTCGTCCGCGTCGACGCCCATCCGCCAAAGCCCGCGTTCGCGGTCCGCCAGCGCGCGGCGCATGCCGCCCATCACCTCTTCCCGCGACAGCGGGTGAAACTGAAACAATCGGCACCGGCTGACAATCGCGGGCGTCATCGACACCATCGGGTTTTCAGTCGTTGAGCCAATGAACCGGATCGTTCCTTTTTCGATCGCCGGAAGAATTGAATCGCTCTGCGATTTGCTCCAGCGATGGCACTCGTCGAGCAGCAGGTATGTCGGCTGTCCGTACATCCTGCGGCGATTTTCCGCCTCTTCGAGCACCTTGCGCACGTCCGCGACGCCGCTGGTGACCGCGTTCATCTTTTCAAACGCCGCGCGGGTCGTGCCTGCGATCACGGCGGCGAGCGTCGTCTTGCCGCATCCCGGAGGGCCGTAGAAGATGCAGCTCGTCAGCCGGTCCGCCTGAATCGCGCGGCGAAGCAGCCGCCCTTCGCCGACCAGGTGCGACTGCCCGATGAACTCGTCAAGCGTGCGCGCGCGCATGCGATCCGCCAGCGGCGCGTCGTTCTCCCGCGCGGCGAACGAAAACAGATCGTCCAAGGCTCCTCCTCTATTGTTTCACGTGAAACATTTTCCTGATTACCCGAATTGTTCCACGTGGAACATTACGCCGCCTTCCTTCGCCCCTTGGCCCGCAGCGTTTGCACGCGCACGACATGGTGCGCGATCTGCATCAGCAGCGCCATCAGCAAAAGCAGCGCGGTCAGGATGATCAAAAGCGGCGTGTGCGCGTTGCCGGCCGCACTCGCGACCGGCGTGATCGCGGCGGCGATCACCGTCAACAGCGTCAGTTCCTTCGCGACGCGCGAGAGTTTTTTCATGTCTCCTCCTACAGCGCGACCGGGATCGGCTCCGCTCTGTCAAATGTCAACACGTACCGAAAGCCGATTTCCTTCGCCATTTCGCGCGCGTCGTCTAGCCATCTTCCGACGTACGCGGCATAGTGCGCGTCGGAACCGAGCGTGACGAACTCGCCGCCCACCGCGCGGAACCGCGCAAGCAGTTCACGGTCCGGGATGCACTCGCCCATCGTTTTGCGCCCGGAAACGTTGATTTCCAGCGCCTTGCCTTCGCGCGCCATCACGCGGAAAAGCGCGTCGAACAGATCCGGGGCGTGCCGCCACCGAAGCGCGCGCGTCTCGACAGGGTAAGGCGCGAACTTCGCGCAATAACCAAGATGCGCGATCGCGTCATACTCTTCAGCCGGCCAGCACAGCGCCGAGTCGAGCACCGCTTCCACATATCGACGGTAAAACGCGTCCTGACCCTGCGTCTTGAAGCATTCCTGGAAGTACGGGTCGTCATTGTCGACCAGATGCAGCGAGAGCAGGCGGAAATCCAAAGGCAGCGCCCGGTGAAACGCGCGGATCTCGTCGCGGATCAGCGGGTTGTCGCCTATTTCAAGCCCGACGCGGATGAGCAGCCGCGGATAGGCACGCTGCGCGCGCTCTACATCCGCCAGCCACTCGGAAATGACCGGCGCGAACCGCTCCGGAATGTGTGGATGCCCGAAGTCAGTATGATCGGTGACGCAGATTTCGTCAAGTCCCGCCGCGATCGCGGCCTCGCACAGCGTGTCCAGCGTCATCTCACAGTCCATTGAGTGGCGCGTATGCAGGTGGTAGTCCATTCGATACATGCGTTTGTAGTTCCCTTCGTTCGGATCAGACGTTGACCGTGGCGTTTCGGTCGATCAGGTACAAAAGCCGCTCGCGCACCGGTTTGCCGGTGATGCGTTCCAGCGCCTCCGCGTACAGGGCGAGCTGCGACCGGTATTTTTCCGCCAACGCCTCGGGATTTTCGGCGTGATCCGTCTTGTAATCAACCAGCACCCAACCGCCGTCTTCGATAAAGCAGCAGTCGACGACGCCCTGCAGCAGCGTGCGGACGCCGCCGCGATCCAGCGCCAAGTTAAACGGCCATTCCCTGCGGACTGCCTCCGCCTTTCGCATGCGCGCGAACAATGGAGAACGCAGCAGCGCGGAGAGCTTTTCAATGGGCAGCGCCTCCGCCTGCTCTTCACTGAGCAGGCCGGATTCCACCATCCCGTCCGCCGCCTCCGCCGCGTCCGTCGCAGAAAGCGCCACCGCGCGGAGAAAAATATGCGCGGCGTCGCCCCGCTCGGTCGCGGTCAGGCCCTTCGCCTCCATGAACGTCGGGCGCCTCGCAAGCCGGGACACCGGGATCGGTGATTCCGGTTCCTCGCCGGGCTTCTGGCCCGCGCGGACATAGGCCGTCACGCCTTGCTTCAGCGGCATGCCGCCCGCGCGTTCCGCGCGCCACTCGAGCATGCGCGCCACTTTGCCGTCCGGTTCGACCGCCAGCGAACGGATCGCGCGCACGATATCCCCGAGACCCTGCGCCGCGTCCTCGCGCTGCGCGGCCGGCGGTTCCGCGCAGGTCCGCACATCCCATCCGGCCGCGCTCACCGCGCAGGGCATCACCCAGTCCAGCATGGACCGCGCGCGCGGGACATCTTCGGGCGTCGCTTCGCTCCAGCGCGCAAAGTCCGCCTCCTTCGCCGTGCCGACGAGGATCAGCCGCTTTCGCGCGCGCGTCATCGCGACGTACAAAAGCCTCGATTCCTCTGCAAGCTCTTCGGCGCGGATTTTCAGCTCGATCGCCTCCCGCGCCACGGTCTTTCGGATCACGCGAAGCGCGGGATCGATCGCGTGCAACCCTATGCCGAGCGATGCATGGGCGAGCATCCAGCTCTTTTCATTGCGCGAGCTGAAGCGCGTCCCCATGCCCGCGACGAAAACCACCGGAAACTCAAGGCCCTTGCTCTTGTGGATCGACATCACCCGCACGATCTGGTCGCGCTCGCCGATATCGACCGCTTCGATGCCGTCCCGCGCCTTCACACGGTCGACATACCGCAGAAAACCGCTCAGGCCGCCCATCTGCGCCCGCTGATACGCGCCCGCGTGTTCGGCGATGCGGCGCAGGTTGGCCTGACGCGCGCCGCCGTCCGGTAGCGCGCCCGTTTCTGCATAGAAGCCGGTTTCCTCGTAGATCCCGCGAATCAGCGCGTCGAGCGGCATCGTCTGCGCGTCGGCCGCCCACCGCCGCATGCGGCCGATGAACCCGCGCAGCGCGCGGCCGAGATCGTCATCCGCGCGCGCGCGCAGCAGCACGGCGTCCACAAAAGCGCCGTCCGGCGAAGCGTTTCGGATGGAGGCCAGCGTCGCTTCGTCAAGGCCGAGCCCGGGCCCGCGCAGGGCCGCGATCAGCGGCACATCGAGCCGCATGTTGTCGATCGCCCGCAGCAGCGACAGCATGATCCGCGCCTCCGGGCGTTCCAGCGCGTCCTCGCCGATGTCGCACCAGGCGTCGACGCCGTGCTCGCGCAATGTCTGCACGACCAGCGGCGCCTTCCCGCGCACGGCGCGCATCAGCACAGCGATGTCGCGCGGCGCGTAGCCGCCTTCGGGCGCGTCCCGAAGCGCCAGAATCCGTTCGGCAATTACAGCGGCCTCGCGCTGGATCGCCTCCCGCTCGTCCTGGGTCAGCGCTTCCTGCGCTTCCGCGTCGCCGTCCGCCTCCGCGTCCGGTTCACTGTCCGGCCTTTCGGCCTCCGCGGCGCGTTTTACGATCCTGACTTCCACGTCCGCGCCGGGCCAGTCAGCCTCCGCGCCGGGCGTCAGCCAGGCCTCTTCCTCGTACGTCAGCTCCATCGGCCCGCCGGTAAAAACGCGCCGGAACACATCATTCACCGCGCGGAGAATCGCCGGATGCGAACGAAAATTCGCGGACAGCGCGATCCTTCGGTTCGGCGCGCTTTGCTCCGGTGAAAAGCCGCGCAGCTTTTCAAGGAAAAGACCGGGTTCCGCAAGCCGGAACCGGTAGATGCTCTGCTTGACGTCGCCAACGAGGAAAAGGTTGTCGTCCCGTACGATGCACCGCACGATGGACTCCTGCAGCGCGCTTGCGTCCTGATACTCGTCGATGAACACATGTCGGTAGCGCGCCCGCAACGCAGCCGCGACTTCAGGGCGGCGCGCGGCGCGCAGCGCGTAATGCTCCAAATCGCTGTAATCCAGCAGGTTTCGGGCGTCCTTGCGCCGGGCAAACAGATCGTGATAAAGCCGGACGGCCTCCGCGACGCCGCACAGCGCGACGCGCGCGCGGTCCCGCATGTCCTCAGCCGCGCCTTCGACGGACAAAAGCCGCCCGCGCCGCGCGGCCGCGCGGTTGACCGCATCCTTGCCCGCCTCGCGCAGCGCCTTGTATCGCTCCTCTTCCGCGTCGTCCGCGCCCTTTGGTTTTCGGTCCTTCTGCGCAAAGTCAACCGGCTGCATTTCGACGACTGTTCGCAACCCATGCCGCGCGGCCTCGACCCAGTTCCGCGCGTACGCGAGGTCTTTCGCGGCCAGCACCTCATACCGGCCGATCTTTCGCGCGTACGCCTCCGCGCGCAGAAACGCGGCGACCGCCTCCTCCGCGTCGCTTTGCAGCGCGTTGAGCAGCGCGCGCATCCACGGCGTATCCGGCAGCGTTTCGGCCGTGACGTCAAGCGCCTTTATCTGCTCGTCAAGCCACGCCCACGGATCGGGCCGCGCCATCAGGAACCGGTGCAGCGCCTCGACAATTTCGATCAGTTGCGCCGCGCTGTAGCACGCAGCCGCGAAAGCGAACGCGGGCGACGGATTTTCGTAGCACTGCGTCAGCGCTTCCTCGACCGCCTCGGCGGACAGCACGCCCGCCTCGGCGCTGTCCGCGACGCGGAACGTCGGATCCACATCCGCCGCGTGAAAGTGCTCGCGGCAGACCTTCGCGCAAAACCCGTGCAGCGTGTCAATGTCGGCGCGCTCCACCGCCATCGCCTGCGCAGCGAGCCGCGCGTCGCCGTCCGCCTCGGCAGCCTTGTGCAGTTCCTCAAGGATGCGCGCGCGCATCTCGGCGGCCGCGGCGCGCGTAAACGTCATCACGAGCAGTTCGTCAACCTGCGCGCCTTCCCGGACAAGCGCAACGATGCGGGCGGCGAGCACGGCCGTTTTGCCGCTGCCCGCCGCCGCTGAAACCAGTAAATTGCTATGCCGGGATTCGATCGCTTCCCTTTGGGCTGTGGTAAACCGCATCCTAGCTTTCCGTGCGCATATTCCGCGGCACAAAAGTCCACGCGAACGTCACCGGCTCGCGGAAGTAAAGCCGCTGCTCCTCGAGCGGCTCCGGCCCGCAGGAGTTCGACCCAAGCGGGCCCATTTTCGCGTCGAGCAGCACCTGCGTGAGGTTTTCTTCTTTCAATTCGTACGTATGTTCGGCTTTTGTCAACGCTTCCGGTGTGTAATGGTGCGCCGAAAACGCGAACCGGTCGCCGAGCACCGTGAGGCCCACGCCCTGCCCGCAGAGGATCGTCACCGATGTTGTGTCCTCGTGCGATCCGTTCTCCTGCGGCCGGACGTACGGCTCGTGCGTCTCCGCGATTGACGCCTTGTGGACGCCGATGCGCGCCGACGCCTTCTTGTCCGGGTAGCTCTCGTGCGGGCCGCGCCCGATCCAGCACAACCTGTCAAACGCGCGCGGCATCGCGAACCGCACGCCAAGGCGCGGCATGTACGGCAGATCCTGCCGGTAGGGTGTGAACGCCGCGGTCAGCGTCACTGTGCCGTCGCCGCGCACGGTGTACACCTCGCGGTAGCGCAGCACCGGGCGCACCGTATACCCGCCGTACACGGTTTCAACCGTGACGACAAACACGCCGGATTCCGGCTGCTCGCTGGTAAACGACACAAGCCGCCGCTGCAAACGATCCAGGCCTTCCTTGCGCCAGTTCTTCTCGGCGGATCCCCAGCCCCGGTCGTTGTCCGTCGGCGCGCGCCACAGGTTCGGCTCCGGGCCGGCCTGGATCAGCTCGACGCCGGCGATGCGGTACGACGACAGCAGGCCGGTCTTCGGGTCAAACGAAACAGAGAAATCATCGCCGTACGCGGTCAGGCGCGCGCCTTCTTCAATGCGCAGCGGCGCGGCAATCCGCTTCACGGCGCAACATTTGTCCATGGATCCGGTCTGTGCCCAGGCCACTTCATGCCCGCGCGCCGCCCAGGCGGCGTCTTCGCGCAGCGTGAACCGGACGGTGAGCAGGCAGCCCGCCTCATGGAACGGCAGCCGGATCGTCTCCTTCGCGCCGGGCGGCGTGTGAAGCCGTTCAAACTCGCCCTCCGCGACGACGGTTTCGCCGCGCGTCGCCTGCCATGTCGCCTTCAGGCAGGACAACGTGGTGAAATCCCATTTGTTCTCGACTGTCATCTCCGCGCCGTCGAACGTCGCCCTGACCGGCTCGATGACCTTCTTGTACTCGGTCAGCCCGGTATGCGGCTGGCGGTCCGGGTAGCACAGCCCGTCGATGCAGAAGTTGTTGTCGTTCGGCTCGTCGCCGAAGTCTCCGCCGTACGCGTGGTACGGCGTGCCGTCCGGCGTCTTTGTCAGGATGCCGTGATCCGCCCACTCCCAGACGCATCCGCCGATCAGCCGCGGGTACTTGTAGATCGCGTCCCAATACTCGGTCAGGTTGCCCGGGCCCTGGCCCATCGCGTGCGCGTATTCGCACAGGAACAGCGGCTTGTCGCCCGGCTGCTCGGCCTGCTCGATCAGGCGCGGCACCGACGTATACATCTGCGACAGGAAGTCCGCGCTCTCCGCCTTTTCGTCGCGCTCGTAATGCACCGGGCGAGACGGGTCGATCGCCTTGATCGCGCGGTACTGCGCGGCGTTGTTGCAGCCGTAGCCGCATTCGTTGCCCAGCGACCAGACGATCACCGACGCGTGGTTGCGGTCGCGCGCGACCATCCGCACGGCGCGCTCGACAAACGGCGGTTCAAACACCGGATCGTCGGTCAGCAGATTGTACCGGTCAAAGATCACCGTGCCGTGCGTCTCCGCGTCGGCCTCGTCGATCACATACAGGCCCAGCTCGTCGCACATGTCGAGGAACCGCGTGTCGTTCGGGTAATGGCTGGTGCGGACACAGTTGATGTTGTGCTGCTTCATCAGCAGAATGTCGCGCCGCATCGCGTCCACGGGCACGGCCGCGCCGTACTCCGGGTGGAAATCGTGGCGGTTCGCGCCTTTGAGCTTGACCGACACGCCGTTGACGAACAGCCCGTCCGGCCGGATCTCGACGGTGCGGAAGCCGACGCGCACGCGTTGCGCCTGCAGCACCTTTCCGTCCTTTTCCAGCGCGACCGCCAGATCATACAGCGCGGGCGTTTCGGCTGTCCACCGGCGGACGTTCGGGATTTTCGCGACGAACGCGAACGCGCCGTCGGTCGGGCATGTCTTGGTGAAAACGGCCTTTTCGCCGTCGAACACCGTGGCGGTCAGCTTGCACCCGTCGGCATTTTCCAGGTCGAACCCGATCGTCAGCATCCCGTCGGCGGGATCCTTCGCGTCAAGCGTCGCGTCGGCGTACACATCCCAGACGCAGGATTTCGGCAGCGACAGCAGCGCCACGTCGCGGAAAATGCCGCTGAGGCGCCATTTGTCCTGATCCTCCATGTAGGTGCCGTCCGACCACTGGAACACCTGCACGCAAAGCTCGTTCTGCCCCGCGCGAACCAGCCCGGTCACGTCAAATTCGCTCGGCAGGTGCGACACCTTCGAAAAACCGGCCAGCTCGCCGTTGACCCAGCAGTAATACGCGCTGTCGACGCCGTCCAGCCGTAGAATCGTGCGGCGGTCGGCCCAGCCGTCCGGCATCTCAAAAAAGCGCCGGTACAGCCCGACCGGGTTCGCGTCCGGCACGAACGGCGGGTCGTACGGAATCGGGTAGCGGACGTTCGTATAGTTCGGGCGGCCATACCCCTGCATCTGCCAGCAGGACGGCACCGGAATCGTCTCCCACGGCAGCGCGTCGCTGTCCTTTGGAAACGCGTCCGGCACGTACGCCGGGCCTTCCGGCACGTACAAGAAGTCCCATTGGCCGTTCAGGCAGCGGTAGTACGGAGACGCGCCGCGCTTTCCGGCGCGGGCCGCCGCGATGTCCGCGTACGGCGTGTCAATCGCGCGCGCGGGCAGACGGTTGAGGTGCGGAACCGCAAGGTTCTGCCAGTCTGGCTGGGGCATGGGCGGGTACCTCCTTTGTTAATGAGAGAAAAGGGCGGACGGGGGCCAAGGGGCTCTGCCCCTTGGATCCCCGCTTAAGGGCCATTGGCCCTTAAGAATCCCTTCTTGGGGTTTATTGACAGACTCTTGGCCCGCCGTGCGGCTAAAAAGCAGGTTTACCAATGGGCCTTAGGCCCTTTGGCAGGGTCTGGGACAGCGTCCCA
>JAVBOQ010000215.1:0-6260 GCA_031550455.1 Eubacteriales bacterium | reverse complement strand
CACGACGCAGTACATTCCGTCCCTGGCGACAGAGAACCCGCACATCGGGGACGCGTACGTGTTTGAGCTGGAGAAGAAGCCGGAAGCGCTGCGCCAGGCATTGTTGCTGGGCAAATGGGAAGCGTTTGAGGGGCAGGTCTTCACGGAGTTCAGGGACGACCCTACGCATTATCAGGACAGGCTTGGGACGCATGTCATCGCGCCGTTTTCCGTGCCGCTGTCGTGGCCGCGGTACCAGTCGTTCGACCACGGGTATTCCGCGCCGTTTTCGGTCGGGTGGTGGGCGGTTGCCCCGGACGGAACCGCGTACCGGTACCGCGAGTGGTACGGGTGGAACGGGACGCGGAACCGGGGGCTGGAGCTTTCCCCGCGCCAGATTGCGCAGGGGATTCTGGATCGGGAGGAGGTCGAGCGGCAAAATGGGCTGTTCATCGACCGGGTTGCCGACCCGGCGATCTTCGAGCGGTCGCGCGGGGATTCAATCGCCCAGCAGATGAGCGCGGAGGGCGTAACCTTCCGGCGTGGCGACAACGCGCGGCTGGCGGGCAAGATGCTGTTTCATGACAGGCTCCGATTCGACGAGCGCGGGAAACCCGGGATGTACGTTTTCGAAACGTGCCGACAGTTCATCGTGACGATCCCGGCGTTGCCATACGACCCGAACAGGGTGGAGGACGTGGACACGGACGCAGAGGATCATTGCCTTGCTGGGGATACGCTGGTCTGGACGGCGGAAGGGAAGCGGCCGATACGGGAACTGGTCGGAACTGCCGGGCTGGTTCTTTCGCATGACGGGCGCTACCACCGGTATCATGACTGCCGCAAGACACAGACGGACGTACCGGTTTTTGCCGTGCGGCTTGAGGACGGAACGCGGATCGAGGCGACTGCAAATCACCGGTTCATGCTGTCGGACGGCTCTTGGAAAAGAGTGGACGAACTGGTGCCGGGCGACGATGTCCGCTGCCTGAAGGAGGGTATGTATGCAAGTGCTGACGGAAACATCGACAAAGCAGGTGTTTAATGGGGAACCGTTTTACTTATGCGGCAACTACTTCCAGCACCAGGGGAAACGCCTTCACCGAACGGTGTGGGCGTTTTTTCATGGCGAGATTCCGCCGGGGCACGATGTGCATCACATCAACGGTGATCGTACGGACAACCGGTTGGAGAACCTGCAACTGCTGCCCGAGCATGATCATCGTTCGCATCATGGGAAGCAACTGACCCATCTGGACCGGGCGATCAAAGCCGCGCAGGATGCCGCGAAAGCCTGGCACGGTTCTGAGGCAGGGCTGGCATTCCACCGTAAGCTTGGTAAAAAAATCTGGGAGGGCCGGGAATCGGAGCTGTACCGGTGTACGCAGTGCGGAAGAGAATTCGCTTCAAAGCATCGTTACGCCAAGGAGGGAAACCGCTTCTGCCACAACAACTGTAAGGCCGCGTTCCGGCGCACGAAAGTGAGGGATGCGGCATGCGGGTGATTGCGATTGCGCCTGCCGGTAAATCGGATGTCTACAACCTCGAAGTGGACGGCACGCATGATTTCGTGGTGGAGAACGGCGTTATCGCACATAATTGTTATGACGAAGTAAGGTATTTCCTTATGGCGAGGTACCATTCGGAAGAAAAGAAACCGGATCGTGAGCAGGTTGTGTACGATCCCTTTACAAGGCAGGTGTAAGGTTTGGCGGACAAGGATTATGGAGCCGCGGAGCCCATGGAGGCCGCGGGCGGCGAACAACCGCTGTCCGAGCGGGAGCGGGAGCTGGTGCGCGAGGCGTACGAGCGGCTGGAGGTGTTCCGGGACGGTTGCCGGGAGATGCACGAGCGGGCGCGGGAGGCGCGGCGGATCGCGCTGCTGGACGACCCGAAGCAGGACCCGCCGGGGACGCGGGCGGAGCAGCGGACGCTGCAGATGCAGACGTTGAAGTCGACGATCAACAACTGCGTCGCCGACCAGATGGACAACCTGCCCGAGGCGGTGCTGCTGCCGGAGACCCCCGAGCTGGCGCCGGTGGCGGAGGACGCGACGGACGTGGTGCGGTTCATCCTCGACCAGAACAACTACGAGCGTGTACACAAGGCGCTGGCGGAGGATTTGTTCGTGACCGGCACGCCGATCGCGCAGGTGGTGTGGGACGACGACATGGACGGCGGCAGGGGGAACGTCGGGGTGATCCCGTGGCCGGTGGAAGCGTTTTTGTGGGATCCGGTTTCGGAGACGATCCAGGACGCGCGGGCGATCATCAAGGTATCGTGGCATCCGCTGTCGTGGTACGCGGCGCGGTACCCGGACGCGGCGAAGTACGTGCGGGGCGAGGACTACGCATACGAAAACGTCGGCGTGCCGGACGCGTGGGCGCAGAAGCAGGCCGGGGACGAAGACCGGGCGATGCGCATGGAGTACTGGTACCGGTCGTACGACGCGAAGGCGCGGCGGCACACGATACACGTGGCGATCCTGGCGGGCGGGGCGCTTTTGGAGATGTCGGAGCGGGACAGGCCGGGGGGCGTGTACGAGCACGGGATGTACCCGTTCGCGGCGTGCGCGTTCAACGCGATCCGGGGCATGCCGGTGGGCGACGGGATGGTGCAGGAACTGGTTCCGATGATGCGGTACATCAACCGGTACGCGCACTATTTCGATGTCAACACGCGGATGTCCACGAAAGGGCGGCTGCTGGTGCGGCGCGGCGCGCAGATCGACAACGACGCGCTGACGGACTATTCGCGGAACATCATCGAGGGCGAAGCGATCGAGCCGAAGGACGTGAACTGGCTGATCACGCCGCCGTTCGCGGCATCGGCGCTGAACATGTCGCTGCAACTGGCGGCTGACTTGAAACAGGACAGCGGGCAGAACCAGTTCACGCGCGGCGAGACCGCGGGCGGCGTGACGGCCGCGAGCGCGATCGCGAGCCTGCAGGAGGCGGGCGGGAAGACGTCGAGGATGCGGACGGCATCGTTGAACAACCTGTTCCGGGACATGGTGGCGCTGATCGTGTGGACGGTGGCGCAGTTCTACGACGAGGGCCGCGTGCGGATGGTCACGGGGAAAACCGGGGAGACGCGCGAGATCGCGATGGGGACCGGGCGGCTGTTCGGGAAGCGCAGGCCGATCGACCCGCCGCCGTACACGGTGCAGGTGCAGGTGCAGCGGCGCAACCCGATGCGGGTGCAGGCGCAGAACGAATTGAAGATGCAGGCGTTCGCGATGGCGGCGCAGTCCGGCGTGCCGTTCCCGGCGTCTGCGCTGTTTGAGATCATGCAGGTGGACGGGAAGGACGAGGTCGTGCCGATCCTCCGGGCCGCCGAGGAACGCGCGGACCAGACGCGGCAGATGGCGCAGGTGATCGAGCAGCAGGGCGCGCAGCTTCAGCAGGCGTCGGCTGAGATCGAGCACCTGAAGCAGGCGGTGATGGCGACCGGCGGGTCGCCGGAGGGAATGTACCCGCGGGGCATCGCGGAAGCGGGCGGGATGCCCGAGACGCCGGAAGTCCTGTAACCACACGGTGAAAGCCGCCCGGCGGGCGGTTTTTGCATACGCGCGCGGCGCGTTTCCGCGTGGCGCGACGCCCTTCGGGGCTTGAAGAAAGGGGTTTCCCATGGAGTTTGAAAACACGGTCGATTTGACACAGCCGGAAGGCGCGCCGGACGACGCGGCGCAGGCCGAGGGCGAACAGGAACGGACGGACGCGACGCCGCTGTCGGAGATTTTCGCGGCGGAGAAGCCGGAGGAAACGGACGGCGGGCCGGAGAAGCCGAGCGAGCCCGGCTGGATGCGCAAGAAACAGGACGCGGCGCGCCGGCAGGGGTACGAACAGGCGCAGGCCGAGCTGGAAAGCTGGAAGGCGCAGTTCATCGCGGAGCAGGAAAATGCGATGGCGCCGCTGCGGGCGATGGCGCTGGCGCACGAGGCGGACCGGCTGGTCGCGTCGGGCGAGATCAAAAGCAAAGAAATGGCGCTGAAGTACCTCGAGGCGGTCGGCGGCGTGGAAAAGGCCGAGGCCCCCGCGCGGGACGCTCAGGGCAGGTTTCAGGCGCGCGGGCAGGCGGAAGCGCAACCGGACGTCAAAGCCCGGGCCGAAGCGCTGCACCGGCAGTCGGTCGCGATCCAGAAACTGGGCGGGCCGAACATGGTCGAACTGTACATGTCCGACGACGACGTGCGTGCGGCGGTGGACGGCGGCCTGGACTTCAACACGGTCTACGGCCTGACGCGGGAAAAAGGCGCGGAACGGGCCAAAGCGCCCGGCGCGGTGCGCAGCCCGAACAACGCGCGCGTCGCGACGAAATCCTTCATGAGCATGACGCGGAAGGAATTTGAGGCGTTCAACAGGCAGATCGATTCGGGACAGAAATTTGACGCGCGGGGATAGCCCCGCGACGGGAGGGAGATTATGGCGGTTTTCGACAACCTGAACAAGACCACATCGCCCGGCGTCGCGCCGAGCGTGCAGGAGTATTACGACGCGACGCTGCAGCAGTACCTGGTGCCCAACCTGGTGCACGCGAAGGACGCGCAGCAGGTGCAACTGCCGACGCACAACGGCAAGTCGGTGCGGTTCCGCAAGCCGACGCGGCTAAAGGCGGTCACGACGCCGCTGTCGTCCGGTGTGACGCCGGACGGCCAGAAGATGGAGATGACCGACTTTCGCGCGACGGTCAAGCCGTACGGCGGCTACATCGAGCAGACGGACGAGCTGAACTTTTACCTGATCGACGACATGCACAAGATGGCGGCGCAGATGCTGACCGACCAGGCGAAGCTGTCGATCGACACGATCCTTTCGGACGCGTTCAACGCAGGCTCGAACGTGTACTACCCGGGCGAGGCGACGAGCCGCGCGGCGCTGACGAACACGAACATTCTGGACGCGGCGACGCTCAAGAAAGTCGTGCGCGCGCTGGAAGTCAACAACGCGCCGAAGTTTTCGGACGGGTGCTACCACGCGATCGTCCACCCGAACACGAAGTACGACCTGACCGCCGACCCGATGTGGGTCGACATCGCGAAGTACCAGAACGCGGAGCCGTTCGAATCGTACGAGATCGGCAAGATGTTCAGCGTCAAGTTCTACGTGTCGACGAACGCGAAGGTGTTCACGGCTGCGGCGGCCCTGTTCGGGGCGACGGCCAGCCTGACGATCGGGGCGGTCGACGCGGCGAAGCGCAAGCTGACGATCACCGCGAACCACGCGCTGATCACCCCGGACGTCGCGCGGCAGCTCTCGGGCATGCTCGTGGACGTCAAGGCGACGAGCGGCGCGGCGACGCAGGAGAGCGTCGCGATCGAGCGCGCGGAACCCTCCGACGGCACGAACGCGTTTATTTACCTGCGCTACATGCCCCGGGGCGTGACGCTGGCGGCGAGCTCGGTCATCGTGCCGACCGGCGGCGGCGCGGCCGGGATGCCGGTGTACGCGACGCTGGTCTACGGGAGCAACGCGTTCGGCACGGTCAGCCTGTCGAACGGCGGCGGCACGGCGCACACGATCATCAACCCGCCGGGCTCCAGCGGTGCGCTGGACCCGCTCAGGCAGCGCGGCACGATCGGCTGGAAAGCCAACGGATTCTGCGGCGTGGTGCTGGACGACCTGCGCATGGTGCGCGTGGAGCACGGCGTATCGGGCTGATAGGGACCCGGGCGGTTCGCGAAGGCGGCCGCCCTTTTTGTGAAAGCGAGGGAAAACCATGACGATGATGGAACGCATTCAGTCGGAACCGAAGGTCACGATCCGGCTGCCTTCCTTCTCGACAGACGTCGAGGAGGGGCCGGACACGCAGGCCGTCGTGCCGGTGTTGGTCAACGGCGTGTACATGCAGGTCGCGCGCGGCGAGCCGGTAGACGTGCCGGTGTCGATGTTCGAAGCGCTCAAGCGCACCGGCAAATACGACCTGTAAACCGAAAGGAGGCGGGCCGGGTGACGTTCGCGGACATCAGGAACGCGGTCATGTTCCAGTTCAACTACGATACGGAGGACGTCGGCGAGTTCCTGCCGTACCTTGACAAGTATGTCAACGACGGGTACGACGAGGTGGCGTACGCCTGGGACCGGGCGCATGTCGCGCCCGCCGCGGACGGGCAGGATTCGCCCGCGTACCCTGCGCTGGCGCACGACAACGACGCGCCCCGGCTGCCCGAATGGACGCACGGGGCGCTTTGCGATTACGCGACGTGGCTCGTCTACCGCAACGGGAACCCGCAGAAGCAGCAGCGCGGCATGCAATACAGGCTGCGGTTCGAGGACACGCTG
>JAVBOQ010000339.1:0-2874 GCA_031550455.1 Eubacteriales bacterium | reverse complement strand
GGCCCTCTGGACTCCCTTCGTTTCGCCTCACGGCGGGATGTTTTTTCGCAAATGAACCCTCCCGCCGTGAGGCGAAGCAGGGTTTCCAAAGGGGCTTAGCCCCTTTGGTGGGGATCCAAGGGGTGAAACCCCTTGGCCTCCTTGCGCCCCTCATCAAACTGCCTGTGGATTTTTCTGTCCGCATACGGTAAAATGCTCTGGACAAAACCATTCCGCGCGCTTGCGCCTTAAGAAAGGAGCCTTCCATGTTCCACCACCGCCCGGTGCTGCTCTCCGAGGCGCTCGCGGCGCTGAACATCGTTCCCGGCGGCGTCTATGTCGACGGCACGCTCGGCGGCGGCGGGCACGGCGAGGCGATCCTCGCGGCGGGCGGAACGCTGATCGGCATCGACCGGGACGCGGACGCGCTGGAAGCCGCGACCGCGCGGCTGTCGCGCTTCCCGGCGTTTTGCGCGCTGCACGGCAACTTCCACGACATCGCGGCGCTGCTTGCGGCGCGCGGCGCGGCGCCGGTGCGGGGCATTCTGCTCGACCTCGGCGTGTCGTCGCACCAGTTGGACACCGCCGCGCGCGGGTTTTCCTATCATATGGAAGCGCCGCTTGACATGCGGATGGATCAGACCGAGCCGTTCACCGCGGCGGAACTGGTCAACACATGGCCGGAGGCGGACATCGCGCGCGTGCTGCGCGACTATGGCGAAGAATCCTGGGCCGCGCGGATCGCGGCGATCATCGCGGAGCACCGAAAGCGCGCGCCGATTCTGACGACCGGCGACCTCGTCCGCGCGGTGGACGCGGCGATCCCGCGCAAGGTGCGCGACAGGGACAAGGGCCATTCGGCGCAAAAGCCGTTCCAGGCGCTCCGCATCGCGGTCAACGACGAGCTCGCGCCGCTCGAGGCCGCGGTGGAGGACGCCGTGTCGGCGCTCGCGCCGGGCGGGCGGCTGTGTGTGATCACGTTCCACTCGCTCGAGGACAGGATTGTCAAGCAGACGATGCGGCGGCTGGAGCGGCCGTGCACCTGCCCGCCCGGGATGCCGGTCTGCGTCTGCGGCAAAAAGCCGACCGTCCGGCTGCCGTCCAGGCAGGCGATTAACCCGTCCGCCGAAGAGATTCGCGAAAACCCGCGCGCGCGCAGCGCGAAGCTGCGCGTCGCCGAAAAACTGTGAAGAGGGCGCGCGGCGGGAATGGAGGAATGCCAAAGGGCTCCGCCCTTTGGAATCCCGCTTAAGGGCCATTGGCCCTTAAGAATCCCTTCTTGGGGTTTGTGTTCGCAAACCACCTGATCCCGTCCTGCCAGCCCGTAAAGGAGTTCCCTGATGCCTACGTTGTATGTTGTCGCCACGCCGATCGGCAACCTGTCGGACGCGTCGCCGCGCATGGTCGAGACGCTGCGCAGCGTCTCGCTGATCGCGGCCGAGGACACGCGCGTCACCGGCAACCTGCTGCGCCATTTCGGCATTGAAACGCAGATGGTGTCGCTGCACCGCCACAACGAGGCCGCGAAAGCCGACGGCATCGTGCGGCGGATGCTCGACGACTGCATTGACGTCGCGCTGGTCACCGACGCGGGTACGCCCGCGATATCCGATCCGGGCAACCTGCTGGTGCGGGCGGCGACAGAGGCGGGTATCGACGCGGTCGCGATCGCCGGGCCTTCCGCGATGGCGGCCGCGCTGTCGGTCAGCGGGCTCGACGCGCGCGAGTTTGCGTTCTACGGCTTTTTGCCGCGCGAAAAGGGCGACCTGAAAAAGAAACTCGCCGAGATCGCCAGAGGGCCCGCGGTCGCCGTGCTGCACGAGTCGCCGCACCGTATCGTCGCGCTGATGGAGGCGGTCGCGGAAGCGCTGCCGGGCTGCCGCGCGGCGGTCTGCTGCGACTTGACCAAGCTGCACGAAAAGACGCTGCGCGGGCCGGCCGAGGCGATACACGCGGCGCTTCTGGCCAATCCGAAGGCGGACAAGGGCGAGTACTGCGTCGCGCTGGATTTTTCGGGCGTGCGCCTGCCGGATGAAAAACCCGTCGCGGACATCAGCCCCGAAGCGCGGCTGGCCGACCGGATGATCGATGGACAGACGCTGCGCGAGGCGGTTGACGCGCTGTGCGCCGAGGGCGTCAGGCGGAACGACGCGAAGCGCGCCGCGCTGCGCGTCAAGGCGTGGCTGGAGAGGGGAACACATGACATTCTTTGATACGGCCGACCTTCGGGACGGCGAGATTTTTCTGAAACTGGTTCAGACGACCGAAGCCGTACCCGAAAAACGCTGGGTTCCCGTGTACAAGTTTCGCATCTGCCTTGCGGCGGACGGTACGGACGTAGGCCAATGCGATTTTCGCGTCGGCAACACCGAAAAGCTGTACTTTGGCGGGAACATAGGCTATGGGATCGACGAGGCGTACCGCGGCCGTCACTACGCGGCCAAGGCGTGCCGTCTGCTGATGAACCTGGCCCGCAGGCACGGGATGCGGTACCTGCACATCACCTGCGACCACCAAAACTACGCGTCCCGCCGCACGTGCGAGGTTGCCGGCGGCACGCTGGAAACGATTCTGGACCTGCCGACAGACAATGATATGTATCAGGCGGGGCAGCGCAGGACGTGCGTCTACCGGTTTTCGCTGTGATCCCGCATTGCCGTCCGAAATCGCAAAATGAATCGGCGGCGGTTCCGAGTTGCGCTTTTCGCTTGGTTTGTGAGAAATAGTGTGCGGGCATTGCAATACCGTACATCCTATGGTACAATATCATAACATTCAGACGCTTTGAAAGAGGCGTCTCCATTCGAAAAGGAGGATCCACCATGAAGCGCTTTTTGGCATTGTTCCTGGGGATTGCCCTACTCGCGACCGGTATCATCCCCGCGGCGATGGCCG
>JAVBOQ010000329.1:0-2640 GCA_031550455.1 Eubacteriales bacterium | reverse complement strand
CCGCGCTGCTCGGCCTGCCCGAGGGCACGCCGGTCGCGGTCGGCGCGGGCGACGGCGTGTGCGCGACGCACGGCGCGGGTGTCACGGGCCCCGGCGGCGCGTACATCAACATGGGTTCCAGCGCGTGGATGGCGACGCTGTCGGAAGCGCCGGTGATCGACGACGGCATGCGCATCTTCAACTTCATCGACATGGACGGAAAGCGCGTCAACGTCTGCGGCACGGTGCAGTGCGCCGGCGCGGCCCTCGACTGGGCGCTTGAGAACATGCTGCTGCCCGGACAAAAAC
Source organism: Eubacteriales bacterium (assembly GCA_031550455.1). Taxonomy (GTDB): domain Bacteria; phylum Bacillota; class Clostridia; order Christensenellales; family Aristaeellaceae; genus Avichristensenella. Next base: position 2,352 of record JAVBOQ010000329.1, on the reverse strand, counting down.
CCTCGGCGGAATCGTTTGATGCGCTGGAGACCCTCGCGGAGGGCGTGCCGCCCGGCGCGGAGGGCGTGTTTTTCCTGCCAACGCTGATGGGCGAGCGGACGCCCTGGTGGGACACAGGCGCGCGCGGCACGCTGATCGGCGCGACGCTGTTTCACGACCGGCGGCACCTCGCGCGCGCTGTGTATGAAGGCGTCGCGCAGGCGCTGCACATGGCGGGCGCCGTGATGGTGGAAAACGGGCTTTCCTGCGAATCGTTGGCGCTGGTCGGCGGCGGCGTGATCAGCCGCGTCTGGCCGCGCATGATGGCCGACATGTTCGCCGTGCCGACGCGCGTGCACAGCGCGCCGCGCCAGGCCACGTCGCTGGGTGCGGCGATGGCGGCCGGCGTCGGCGTCGGGCTGTTCCGCGATTACCGGGAGGCCGCGGCCATGGCGGGCTTTGAACCGCCAAACCCGCCGGACCCGGCCCGGCAGGCCGCGTACGCGAAGCATTTTGACGTGTACCGGTCGCTGTACGGCCATATGCGCGGGGCGTACCGCGCGATCTGCGCGTATCAAGCGGCGAAGGAGTAAGCGATGCGAAAGGTTTGGCGCGCGCTGCGCGGTGTGTTCATGGTGCTGATGCTGGTTCTCTGCGCGGCGCTGTTCTATTTGGTTGTCATCATGGGCGGCGTCCGGCCGGAAGACGAATCGGCGGCTCTGTCCGGTTTTTCGCAAAGCGCGCGGTATGAAAGGCGTGCGGAGCGATCATAAAAAGATAGCCGGGAGGGCGTATCATGGAAAACGAGCGGCTTTATGAAAAAGTGTTGTCCAAAAAAGAAGTGTTCCGCGGCCCGCTGATCGCGGTCGAGCACTGGCAGGCGGAAATCTGGGGCGGCAGGACCGCGCTGCGCGAGATCGTCCGCCATGTCGGCGCGGCGGCGGTTGTCCCGGTGGACGCGGACGGAAACGTCACGCTTGTCGCGCAGTTTCGCGTCGCGATGGGCCGCGTGCTGCTCGAAATCCCGGCGGGCAAAAAGGATCATCCGGACGAGGATCCGCTCCAGTGCGCCCAACGCGAGCTGTCCGAGGAAACCGGCCTGACCGCGGATCACTGGCGGCCGCTGACGACGATCGACACATCGCCCGGGTTCCTGACCGAACGCATCGGCCTGTACCTGGCGACGGGCCTTTCCAAGGGCGACACCCACCCGGACGACGATGAGTTCCTGGACCTCGTCCGGATGCCCCTTTCCGAAGCCGTCGCGAAGGTCATGTCCGGCGAAATCACCGACGCGAAGACGATCGCGGGGTTGCTCATGGCGAATATAGCGCTCGAAAGCTGATTGCATCTTTGTGCATCTTCGTATATACTGTCGTTACAAATATCAAAGGAGTTGACAACAATGAGGAAGCTGTTGGCCGTCCTGTTGATCGCCCTGCTGGCTGTTCCCGCGCTGTCGCTGTCCGAAACCGTCGAGCCGATCAAAATCGGCGTGTTTGAGCCGCTGACCGGCTCGAAGGCCGCGGGCGGCCTGATGGAGCTCGAAGGCATCCAGGTCGCGCACGCGTTGGTGCCCGAGGTGCTCGGACGCCCGATCGTGCTGGTTCCCGTCGACAACAAGGCCGACGATGTCGAGGCCGCGATCGCCGCGCAGCGCCTGATCGAGGCCGAGAAGGTCGACATCGTGCTGGGCAGTTGGGGCTCGTCGCTGTGCATCGCAGCGCAGCCGACGTTTGAGGCCGCGGAGACCCCCGCCATCGGCACCTCCTGTACCAACCCGCTGGTGACACTCCCCGACAAGGACCAAAAGAACGATTATTACTTCCGTGTCTGCTATTTGGACGATTTCCAGGGCACGATCCTGGCGAACTACGCGTTTGACACTCTCGGCGCGAAGACCGCCGGCATCATCGTCGACATCTCGAACGTCTACGCGATCGGCCTGTACAACTTCTTCAAGGAGGCGTACAAGGGCGAGATCGTTATGGAGGCGTACTTCAACACCAACGACCAGGAATTTTCCAGCCAGATCGCGTCGGTCATGGAAAAAAATCCGGACGTCATCTTCGTCCCGTCCGACTTCACCGAGCCGGGCCTGATCATGAAGCAGGCGCGCGACATGGGTTACGCGGACGTCATCTTCCTCGGCGCGGACACGTGGGAGACGCAGTTGATCATCGACATCGGCGGAACCGGCGTCGAAGGCTGCCAGTTCACCACGTTCTTTGACGCGGACGCGGATCCTTCCCCGGAAGCAGACGTCTTCCTCGCCAAGTACGCCGAAATGTTCGACGGCAAAAAGCCGCAGGGCGCGGTCACGGCGCTTGGCTATGACGCGTACATGGCGGCCGTCAAGGCGATCGAGGCCGC
>JAVBOQ010000267.1:0-24367 GCA_031550455.1 Eubacteriales bacterium | reverse complement strand
GTGGGTCCTAGCCATTCGTTGGTATGCTTTCGGGCTTACGGCTCTCTCGGGGCCGCCCATGGGGCGGCGCCTGTGCCCGTTCCTCGGTTCTCCCGTTCCATCAAAGCATCCGCCCTCAAACGAGTTTCAGCGTCATGCCCTCGTCAACCAGCCTGCGTTCCAGCTCCGGTTCCAGCGCTCCGTCCGTGATCGTCAGGTCAACGCGCGCCAGCGGGCAGATCGTCATGAACGCGTTTGTACGGAACTTTGACTGATCGCACAGCATGACGCATGTGCGCGAATTGTTGATCATCAGCCGTTTGATGGCGACTTCGTCCATGCTGTAGTCCATGAAACCCGCGCCTGGCCTGACCGAGTCCGCCGACATGAACGCGGTCTCCACGTGCAGGTCGCGCAGCGTGTTTTCCGTGAAACTGCCGACCAGCGAGGCGGTGGTCTTTTTGAGCATGCCGCCCGCGAGAATCAGGTCGTTGGACGTGCGCTGCGATATTTCGTAGGCGACGCCGATGTCGTTTGTGACCACGGTCAGCTTGGAGAACGCGTCGAGGCGCATGGCAAGCTCCCGCATGGTCGAACCGACGCCGATATAGATGGTGCTGCCGTCGCGGATCATGTTCAGCGCGGCCAGCGCGATGCGTTCTTTTTCCGGCTTGCTCATCCGATGCCGCACAGAAATCGGCACGTCTTCGATCGCCGGCTTGATCAGCGACAGCGCGCCGCCGTGCGTGCGCTTCAACTGGTTGTTTTCATCCAGATAGATCAGATCCCGCCGGATTGTGGCCTTTGAAACGCCCAGTTTGCTGCAGAAGTCGTCGATGGATACGACATGCAGCTCTTCGACAATTTCCAGAATCTTCTCGTAACGCTTTTGCTTGATCAAGCACGCTCCCCCTCACTTTGGTTGTGTGTTTTCTTGCGATTGCGGTGGGCTGCGGAAGCGCTCTCCGTCCCCGTATTGTAGTACGGGCGAGGCTTTTCGTCAAGCGACGGTTGCAACAAAAATTCCGTATAAATGTCAGATTCATGCAAAATGACGATGGATGTATCGGCAACTTTCACCGATGAACTTATTTGAAGAATACGCCAAAAAACACGCGACGTGCGCGAAAATTCGCAACGTCGCGTGCTTCCTGCAATTAATAAAAATACACGTGTAGTCCGTTGTGCGCCGACGGCTATTTCTTCTTTCCGACGGCGTACAGCAACATCAAAACGCCACACAGGAGCGCCATCACCAGCAGCCCGCCGAGCATACCCCAAAGCATGATGTAGAACGTCTGTCCAAACACTTCGGCATTCATTGTCATTTCCGCCCTTTCCGGTTACTTGATCAGGTTTTCCACCAGCCGGATCACTAGCCCGCCGGCGATGACCGACGCGATCTGGCCGGCGACGTTGGTGCCCGCCGCGTGCATCAGCAGGAAGTTGTTCGGGTCTTCTTTGAGGCCCATTTTGTGAATGACCCGCGACGACATCGGGAACGCGGAGATGCCGCACGCGCCGATCATCGGGTTGACCTTGTTCTTCGCGAACAGGTTGATCGCCTTCGCGAACAGCACGCCGCCGGCCGTGTCCATGATGAACGCGACCAGGCCGAGGCCGAGGATCAGCAGCGTGTTGACGTCGAGGAACATATCGGCGCGCATGTTGGTCGCGACGATCAGGCCCAGCAGGATCGTGATGATGTTCGCCATCGCGTTTTGCGCCGTGTCGGAAAGCGAGTTGAGCACGCCGCATTCGCGCAGCAGGTTGCCGAACATCAGGAAGCCGACCAGCGCGACCGATCGCGGCGCGACGAGGCCCGCGATCACCGTGACGACGATCGGGAACAGAATGCGCACGTATTGCGGAATCGCGCGCTGGTTGTACGGCATCCGGATGCGGCGCTCTTCTTTTGTCGTCAGCGCGCGGATCACCGGCGGCTGCACGATCGGCACCAGCGCCATGTAGGAATAGGCGGCGACGATGATCGCGCCGATGTACTTGCTGTTGAAGTAGTTCGCGACGAAAATCGATGTCGGGCCGTCCGCCGCGCCGATGATCGAGATCGACGCCGCGTCCATTAAGTCAAACCCGAACAGCACGGCGAGGCTGAGCGTAAAGTAAATGCCAAACTGCGCGGCCGCGCCGAAGAACATCAGCTTTGGGTTCGTGAGCAGCGGCCCGAAGTCGATCATCGCGCCGATGCCGATGAACAGCAGAAGCGGCAGCAGTTCGTTTGCGATCGTCGCGTTGTACAGAATTGAGAGGGGGCCGGCCTCGGTGACGCCGTGGATGAGCTGGTCGATCGCGCCGGAAAAGGGCAGGTTGACCAGGATCGCACCGAAACCCATCGGCAGCAGCAGCGCGGGCTCCATTTGCCTTGCGATCGCCAGGTAGATCAGCAATCCGCCGATGCCCCACATCACGACCTGCTGCCAGGTAACCTCCAAAAAATTACCGAATATGACGTCCATGGAACCGCCTCCCGCATATTCTCTCAATATATATTATATACGAGAAGCCGTCAAAAAGCAAACGGTTCCATTTGCGCGTTGACCGGCGGCTCCGCGCGCGGGACGCGGCGGTACTGTCCGTCCGGCTCCATGGCCCAGGCGTTGACGTTGTCGCGCCACTGCAAGTTCAGGACAGCCTCGATGCGCCCGCGCGCCTTTGGATCCGTTACCGGGAACATCAGTTCAAGCCGCCGGTTCAAGTTGCGCGGCATCCAGTCGGCGCTGGACAGAAACACCCGCGGTTCGCCGCCGTTTTCAAACCGGAAAACGCGGCTGTGCTCCAGAAACCGCCCGATCAGCGACCGCACTTCGATCGTCCCGGACAGATCGGGCACGCCGGCGCGCAGGCAGCACGCGCCGCGGATGATCAGCCGGATGGGCACGCCCTCGCGGCTCGCGGCGTACAGCAGGCCGATGATGTCCGGATCGACCAGCGAATTCATCTTCGCGAAGATGCCGCACGGCCTGCCGAGCCGCGCGTTTTCCGTTTCGGCCGCGATCAGCGCGTTGAGCGCGGGCCGGAGCATATGCGGCGCGTAAACGAGCTTTTCCATGCGCGGTTCGTGGCTGAACCCGGTGACCATGTTGAAAAACGCCTGCGCGTCCTCGCCCATCGCCGGGTCGCAGGTCAAAAGGCCCATGTCGGTGTATTGCTTCGCGGTGACGTCGTTGTAGTTGCCGGTACCGAGGTGGACGTAGTGCCGAAGGCCCTCGCCCTCGCGCCGGACGACCAGCGTGATCTTGGAATGCGTCTTGACGCGCGGCAAGCCGTAAATGACCGCGCACCCGGCTTTTTCGAGCACTTCGCCCCAGCGAATGTTGTTCTCCTCATCAAAGCGCGCCTTGACTTCAAGGAGCACGGTGACGCGCTTGCCGTTTTCCGCCGCGTCGCACAGCGCCTTGATGATCGGCGAGTTGCCGCTGACACGGTAGAGCGTCTGCTTGATCGCCAGCACGCGCGGGTCGGACGCGGCCTCGCGGACAAACCGCATCACCGCCTCGAAACTGTCGTACGGATGGTGCAGGAAGATATCGCCTTCCGCCAACGCGTCAAAAACGGACTGCGCGCGCTGAAGCGCTTCCGGAACCCTGCCGGACACCGGCGCGAACCGGTGCTCCGAAAAGCCGTCGAGGTTGTGCAGCTCCTTGTCGAGGAAAGTCAGGTTGATCGGCGCGGCGATCCGGTAGATCAGTTCGCCTTCGACCAGCGCCAGCGCCTTGACGTGGCGGATCACCTCGTCCGGCGCGTCCGCCGCGATTTCCAGCCGCACCACGTCGCCGGTTGGCCGCTTCGCCAGCGTTTTTCTGGTTTCGTTGACGATGTCGGCGGTCACGTCGTCCGGCACGGTGAAATCGGCGTCCCGCGTCACACGGAACGGCCAGCAGCCGAGCGCTTTGTAGCCGGGCGTCAGCTTTCCGGCGAACAGCGCGAGAATCTCTTCGAGCAGCAGCATTTCGCCGCCGAGCGCGGCCGGAAGCCGCCAGATGCGCGGGATTGAAGGCGGAAGCGCCAGTACGCGCGGGCCCCGCCGCCCTTTTTTGTCTTCGCAGAGGACGCAAATGTGCAGCGCGCGGCCGGCCAGCGGCGGCTGATCCTTTTTGTCGCCCGCCTGCGCGGCCAGTTTCGGTTGAATGTCCTTTTTGAAACTCTTTTCGACCCAAAGAAGCTGCGACGCGTTCAGCGTGCCGACCGTGGTGAACGAAAGCCCGGCCTCGGCCAACGCAGGCGCGATGAACGCGCGGAACACCTCCGCCTGTTCGTTCATGAACACCCTGGCGTCCTCGGCCACGACGCGCAGCAGTTCGTGCGGTTCCAGATCCGACGCGTCGCCAGTGTCGTATCCGGAAAGCACCTGCGCGCGCAGCGCGGCGTAGCGCACCATGAAGAATTCGTCCAGGTTGGACGCGGTGATCGAAAGGAACCGGAGCCGCTCCAGCAGCGGGTTCTCGGGCCGGGCGGCCTCGCTGAGCACGCGCCGGTTGAACTGCAGCCAACTGAGTTCCCGGTTGGTATATAAGGCGGGATCATCCATCGTGTCGTCGCTCCATTGCATTGGATTGGCACCTATGGTATACTATCTCCGGCCTTTTTTCAAGTAACGACATAGGGTATGGTATCGAATATGCGCAAGCAAACCAACAAAAGACAGACGACGGCGCGCGTCATCGCGCTGGCCCTGGTGGGCTTTTTGCTGCTCGGGACGCTTGGCGCGCTGCTGAGCGCGCTCAGCGTGTTTTGACATGGCGGAAACGCTGCGGACCCTGCTTTCGGAGCGGACGCACGGCGAACGCGCGCTGCAGCTATGGCGGCACGTGATGGACGGTTCTGTTGAACATGAGCTGGTCGTCAACGGCGTGTTCGTCATGGCGACGTACAACGCGCCGTCGAGCGAAATGCTGTCTCGCCGGGCGATCGAACGGCTGAACCGGCGATGCGGTCGGCTTTTGATCGGCGGGCTGGGCTTCGGCTATTCCGTTCGCGAAGCGCTTCGGTGCGACCCGCCGCCGCGCGCCGTCGACGTGGTGGAGATCGAGGATACGGTCATCGAGTGGAACGCGACGCTGCTTTCCGGTCTGAACGGGCGGCACATAACAGACCCGCGCGTCACGGTGATCCATGACGATTTTATTCGATATATCAACAAAACCGGAATTCTGTACGACGCGATCGTGATGGACATCGACAACGGGCCGATGCTGCTCGTCAACGAGGGCAACGCAGCCGCGTATGCCGCCGGTTTTTTCGCGCGCGTCCGGCGCGCGCTGGCGCCGGGCGGCGTGTTCGGCATTTGGTCTTGCAATGAGGACGGCGCGCTTCTCGACGAGATGCGCGCCGTTTTTCATGATTGCGAGGTGGAGACGGTCACCGAGCGCCACGGGCATCGGGACGTCCCATACTATCTTTATTTCAGCCACTCCGCCTTGCCGGGCGTCACGTCGTAGAAAACGCGCGCCACCGTCGGCAACTCTTTGAGGATGCGCTCGACCGTGCGCTCCAGCACGTCGTACGGCAGCCGCGCGACGGCCATCGTCGGCTCGAAACCGTGCGTGGACCGAAGCAGAATCATGTCCTGTCCGCCCACCTGAACGAGCATCGCGAAATACCTCGACAGCTTCTTTTCCTGGCCCGCTTCGATCAGCGTCTCCGCGAAGATGGCGTCCGCCGCGCGAAGGACACGCAGCCGTTCCGCGTCGACCGCGCCCTGTATCCGTGCCGCCAGTCCCATGCCCGGGAACGGCTGCCTTCCGAGCATCGCGGGCGACAGTTGCATCACCTGGCCCAGCATGCGGATTTCGTCCTTGAACAGCTCGCCGAGCGGCTCGACAACCTTGTCGGACGGCGGGCCCTGTGGCGCGTCCTTCGCGCCGATGATATCGATGAAGTTCGTTCCTTTGTCGAACACCGTCGCGCCCGGGCGCTTGTTTGCCTCGTCGAGCAGCGCGCGGTTGATCTCCCGCTCGATGACGCGCCACTTTGCCTCCGGCTCCGTCAGCCCTTTCAACGCGTCCAGCACCCGCCCGGAAACGTCGACGCGCACGCAGTTGAGCTGCAGATCCGACGCGAACCTGGCCTCAATCTCTTCGACCTCGCCAAGCCTGAGCAGCCCGGTGTCGACGAACACACAGCGCGCGCGCTCGCCCAGCGCGCGCTTGGCCAGCAACGCGGCGACGGTGGAATCCAGGCCGCCGCTGAGGGCGCACAGCGCTTCGCCGTCCCGGACGGCCGCCCGGATGGCCTTTTCGCTTTCTGACAGGATGTTGTCCGCGGTCCACCACGGCGTACACTTGCACACGGCCTTCGCGAACGATAGCAGCATCGCCATGCCGTCCGGGTCGTTCCGCTCGATCTGAAACTGCAGGAAAAACTGCCTGTCGTCGCCGGACGCGAACGCGAGCGGGAGACCCGCGCCTTCTGCGATCACCCGATAAGGCTCGGGCAGCGCAAACGGCTCCGCGCACCCGATCCAGCGCTCGCCCGCGACAACGTCCTGAAACAGCGGAGACCCGTGGTAGGCCACCGAAACGACTTCGTCGCGCGCAGCCTCGTTCTCTCCGCGCGCGCCGATTTGGGAAAGCAGCGCCCTCGCGGCGGAACCGAGCGCCATCACCGGGATGCCCAGCGACAGAATCTTCGGGTCCGGCGGCAGCGCGCCTTCGGCGGCTTCGCCCGCCAGCAGGATGCCGGCGGGCGCTTGCCCCGCGACCTGCCCGGCGTCCGCGCCGGAGGTCATCAAACGGCAGCAATAGTGCTCGGACCGCAATTTGCGCGCGACCGCCCGGCCGCTCGGCGTTTCCGCGCCCAGCACCAGCAGAACGTCCAACATGGCGCGCCCTCCTTCTGTGGCGTCCGCGTCAGCCCCGACAGGCCTCCGCAAGCGCTTGATGCACGATTTCCCTCACTTTGCCGTGCCGACGTAGTATGTCGGGACAAACCAATAATCATTACCGTCCGCAATGCTGCGCGTTTTTCACCGCTCCGGCTTTGCCGCGGGGAACTGCGCGATGCGCCGGTCTGTCCGCGCATACGGGACAAGCCTGAGCCGCACCGCGCGCGTCGTGTCGATCTGCGGCGCAATCGGCGGCGGCGCGGGCCGACCGTCGCGCTCGGCCCAGCCGTCCGTCGGCGCGGCGTGCGCGTATACGACCGGTATACCCTGTTCGACCGAAGGCTCAAACCCGAGGCCGGGCAGCAGCGCGTACCGCCATTCCGCGCCCGCTTCGACTGGCAGCGCGTAGGTCAGCGGGCCGCGCGACACGATCAGGGACTGATGGTACGCCGAAGTTGTTCTGACCGACGACGGCAGCGTGATGTCCAGTGTGTCGCCGTCCCGCCATTCGCGGTCCACGGCGCAAAAGCCGGGCGTCATTTCGGTCGCTTCCTCGCCGCACACCGCGACAGACGCGCCCTCGGCCCAGGCGGGCGTCCGCAGCCTGATCGGGAAACGGCAGGGTGATTTGAGCGCGATCCGCACGCGCACACGATCCTCGTACGGATATTTCGTCTCCACGGCAATTCGAACCGCGTGCCCGCCCAAGCGCCAGCGCACCGCGCACGGCCCGTAGCCGATCGCCGCGAGGCCGCCGTCGCTTGTCGCCATCCATTGCGACGCGGCGAACGCGGCAGCGTACCCGGCCCGCGCGCCGTGGCCCGCCCAAAGCTGGTTCGCGGCCTGCGGCCCCACGGCCGCGGGCAGCGCGCCGTAGGCGATCGCCTCGTACAGATCCGCGATCGCAGGATCGGGGCTTGCCCACAGCAGCGTCTCCAGCGTATACAAAAGCTCGGACACGGTTTCCGGATCAACGGTTTTCGACGGATTCGCGCCGGAGAGCAGCGGGTCGGCGTTGAAAAGCCCATGCGCCGCGCCGTGGCAGCGGATCAGCTTGTCAAAGCCCACGCGGAACGCGTTTTCGTTTTTGAGGCCGCCTTCAAACAGCGCCTGCAGCGCCGGGATTTTGAGAGACGCGGCCACCGTCGCGCCGCTTACACGGCAATACGCGTCCGTGCCGGGCAAAAGGCCGGGCGGCGCGGGCTTTGTCATCGGGAACACATGGAACGTGCTCGTCCAGTCTGGCGCCTGCCCCTTGATCTTCCGGCAAAGCTCCAAAAGCGCCTGCTGCCCGGACAAGTTATAAAGAAACAAAAGCGCTCGCAATAGGTCGCCCGCGTCGGCCGCCTCTTCGGCGGAGCGCGCGGAGGACGAGACCGACTTTGCGTGCTGCATCAAAAACGCGGGCACGCGCCGGTCGTTCGTCGCGCCGTGGTGACGGAGCAACGCCCGCAGCGCGAAACGGTCCGGAGCGCAGCCTGCGAGGACTTCTTCGATTTCCTTTTCAGCGGCCTGTTTCAGGGCCGCGTCGCCTGACAGATATGCCTTTGCGAGCCTGTCGTCGAGCGCCGCCGCGGGTGTGTCCGATACCAGCGAAAGAAGCTGCGCCGACGGCGTCACAGCGGACAGCGGCAGAGGCGCAAACGGCCTTTGCGGCAGCGGTTTCCGATTCCATACGATCGAGGCGGGCATATCGTCACCTAACCTTCCAGAGAAACATTTTACAGCAAACGGCGGCGCTTGTCCAGTTTTGACTTGACAGCCCATACTTGCCAATCTATAATGATAGCGCTGCCCGAAGGATCGGGCGGCTTTGCGCGGAAATCAAGGAGGGCATCATGAGCCGACCGCCGCTGGGTTCCGAACTGAACCTGTTCGGGTTTCATGTTCAATGGTACAGCCTGCTGATGATGATCGCGGTCGCGCTGGGCATCTTTCTGGCGATGCGCGAAGAGAAACGGCTGAAGCTGCCGAAGGATACGGTGCTCAACTTCGCGCTGCTGGCGATCCCGCTTGGCATCGTCGGCGCGCGGCTTTATTATGTCGCGTTTTCCTGGTCGAATTTTTCCGACAACCTAATCGACATTCTGCGCGTGTGGACCGGCGGGCTCGCGCTGTACGGCGCGGTTCTCGGCGGCGTGGCCGCCGCGCTGATCGTGACGCGCTGCAAGCCTTCGAAGCTCGCGGCGCTGCTCGACTGCTGCGCGCCGTCGCTGGCGCTTGGACAGGCCATCGGACGCTGGGGAAATTACGCGAACGTGGAGGCGTACGGCGCGCGGATCTCCGACCCGGCGGCGTGGTTCTTCCCGCTGGCGGTCGAAATCCGGATCGCCGGGCCGAACGGCGTGGAGTCCGTGTACTGGCACATGGCGACGTTCTTCTATGAATCGGTGCTGTGTCTGCTGATTTTCTGCGTGCTGACCCGGTTCAAAACCAGGGCTAAGCGCTCGGGCGACGTGACGCTGTGGTATCTGCTGATGTACTGCGCGGGGCGCGCAGTCATCGAAGGGCTGCGCGACGACAGCCTGCTGATCAACGTATCCGCGGTGCAGGTGCGCATTTCACAGGTCGTCAGCCTGGTCGCCTGTGTGGCGGTCGCGGCGGTGTTCTTTGCAAGGCTCGCGCGGCAGAAAAAGCTGCACCTCGGCGAGGCGTACGGATGGGCGCTGATCGCCGCGGGCGTCGCCTACGCTTCGGTGGGCGAGTTTGAACGCAACGCGTACCAGGAGCTGTTTTCGGTCGCGCAATGGCTGCTCGCCGCGCTGCTCGCCGTCGACGCGCTGTTTTTCGTTCACTATTTCAGGCGCGCCAGGCGCGTCCGCGGCCCCGCCGTCTGGATGCTGGCCGGCGCTGCGCTGTGCGTGCTGACGCTGGTTCTCGGCATCGGCCGGGCAGGGCAGGACAATACGTTTTACGTGACGCTGCGGCAGTCGGTCGCGATGCTGCACGTTGTGCTTGCCTCCGCGTGGTTTTACCAGCGCGGCGGCGCGGTTCGCAGAAGAAGGCGGCGGCGCGAAGCGCTGCCGGTGGAGGCAGAATGCAGCCAAGAAACCTGACCATGCTGACGGACCTGTACCAACTGACGATGATGTACGGCTATTTCAAACACGGCATGGGGGAGAACCGCGCCGTGTTCGACCTGTTTTACCGGCGCTCCGGCGAGGAAATCGCCCACGCGGTGGCCGCCGGGCTGGAACAGGCGATCGCGTACGTCGAAGCCCTGCGCTTTGAGGAAGAAGACATCGCCTATTTGCGCGCACTCGGTTTGTTTGACGAGGCGTTTCTTTCGTACCTGCGCTCGTTCCGGTTCACCGGCGACATCAACGCGGTGCCGGAGGGCACGCTGGTGTTCCCGGGCGAGCCGATCGTGCAGGTGATCGCGCCGCTGATTCAGGCGCAGCTCCTCGAAACCGCGCTGCTGAACATCGTCAACCACCAGACGCTGATCGCCACGAAGGCCAGCCGCGTCAAGCAGGCGGCCGGCGACGACAGCGTGCTGGAGTTCGGCCTTCGCCGCGCGCAGGGGCCGGACGCCGGCATCTTTGGCACGCGCGCCTCGGTGATCGGCGGCTGCGACGCGACCAGCAATTTGCTCAGCGCGCAGTGGTTCCACCTGCCGGTGCGGGGCACGCACGCGCACAGTTGGGTGATGTCGTTCCCGGACGAGCTGACCGCTTTTCGCGCGTACGCGGACGTGTTCTCGGACGGCTGTTTGCTTCTCATTGACACCTATGACACGCTCAAGAGCGGTCTGCCCAACGCGATCACCGTGTTTGAGGAACTGCGCGCGCGCGGGCATGAACCGGGCGGCGTCCGGCTGGACAGCGGCGACCTTGCGTACCTGAGCCGCGAGTCGCGCGCCGCGCTTGACGCGGCAGGGTTTCCAAACGCGAAGATTTGCGCCTCCGGCGACCTGGACGAAGAAATCATTTGGGACTTAAAAGCTCAGGGCGCGCGCATCGACATCTGGGGTGTCGGCACACGGATGATCGTCAGCGAGAACACGCCGGCGCTTGGCGGCGTGTACAAGCTGGCCGCCGAAGAGGTCGAAGGCGTGATGCAGCCGCGCATCAAAATATCCGAAAACCCGGCGAAGATCACGAACCCGGGTCTCAAAACGCTGTACCGTGTCCATGACCGGGAGACGGGCCGCGCACTCGCCGACCTGATCGCGCTCGCGGACGAAACATACGACGAGGCGGAGCCGCTGACGCTGTTCGACCCGGAGAACACCTGGAAGCGCAGCACGTACACGAACTACACGCTCCGGCCGTTGCTCGCGCCGATTTTCAGGGAGGGCAAGCGCGTCTACGCCCTGCCGCCTATCCTTACGATTCGCGACTACGCCCAACGCGAGCTTTCGACGCTGTGGCCGGAATACAAACGCCTGCACAAGCCGCACCTGTACAAGGTGGACTTAAGCAGGCCGTTATGGGATTTGAAACAGTCGCTGCTGGCGAGGTGATTACACCCTCGCCATCACCCACTTGCCCCGCGCGAACCGGATGTACATCATCGCGCCGCGCACGGCCTGGTCCGCGACCATCGCGATCCACGCGCCGTTGACGCCGAGGCCGAGCGGATACGCCAGCGCCCAGGCGAGCCCAAGCCGGACGCCCCACATGCCGACCAGCGACACGACCAGCGGATACGTCGTGTCGCCCGCGCCGCGCAACGCGGCGGAACCGACGTTGTTGACCGCCATGAACGGCTGCTCGATCGAGCAGATGCGGATCAGCCCCGTGCCGATCTCGCGAACGACAGGATCCTGCGTCAGAAGCCCGATGAACGCGGGCGCGAAGATGAACAGCGCCAGCCCGACCAGCGACATGACCGCGGTCGCGGCGCCCATCGACAGGAAACCGAGCCGCTTCGCGAGCCGGACGTTCAGAGAGCCGAGTGCCTGCCCGACCAACGTCGTCGCCGCGATGCCGAACGCGTACCCGGGCATGTACGACAGCGACTCGACCGTGATGGACAGGTGATGCGCCGCGAGCTGCGCCGTGCCGAGCGACGCGATCAGCCGGACATAGAACATCTGCCCGAGGTTAATCGCGACGCGCTCAGACGCGGTCGGCAGGCCGACGCGGAAGATGCGCCTCAGGACGGCCGGGTTTGGCCGGAGCCCCTTGAGCCGCAGGCGAAGCCGCCCTTTTTTCCGCTGGATCAGCAGGAACATCAAAAGGCCGGACAGTGTGCCGGAGATCGCGGTCGATATGCCCGCGCCGGAGACGCCGAGCCCCGCGCCGACCATCGTAAACGACACCGACCCGACGGTGACCAACCGCGTCGGATAGATCAGGAACAGGTTGCCGATGAAGTTCATGACATTTGTCCCGGCCGCGACCAGCATCGGCGTGCGCGTGTCGCCCGCGCCGCGCTGCGTCGCCCCGAGCGTGACGCCGGTGAAGTTCGGAATGAACCCGAGCGCGACCAGGCGCATGTACCGCGCCGCGTCCGCATACACTTCCGGTTGGGCGCCCATCCAGACCGGAATGAGCCCCGCGATGAGCTCCATGACCACGAAAAAGAACGCGGCGATGCCGATGATGCTCAAAAACGCCTGACGGCACGCTTCCTCCGCGCCCTCGCGGTCGTCCGCCCCGGTCATCCGCGCGACCAGCGCCGTCGCGCCGACGCCGACGGACGTGATGATGCCGTTGACCAGCCACATCGGCGTCGAGTTGACGCCGACCGCGGCCGTCGCGACCTGGCCCAGCCCGCCGACCATCGCGGTGTTGACGAACTGTACCATCATCGTCAGCAGGTTTTCCGTCAGCGCGGGCCATGCCAGCCGGAACATTGACCGGAGTTCCGTTTTTTCCGTTTGTATCAGGCGCACAGAAAGGCGCTCCTTTCGCGCCCGCCGCGCGGCGCGGGCAGGCGGTTCCATTGTATCAACGGCCCCGGCCTTTTGCAAGGGCGAGGCGGGACGATTTCAGGGCAAACGCATGAACTGAGGTTCATGCGTTTGGAGGAGGCGTGAGGAGGATTCGGCCTGAAAACGCCGCGGCGTTTTCCGGGCGGCCTCAGGCGGGAAGTCCAGATTCCGCCGCCGTGCCTTCGAATCTGCCCATTTTCGGCGCGCATGGAAGATTGTTCCGTCGATCCGCGTTCAATATTTAGCGTTCGACATTCACGATTTTGAGGCGCATAATGAAAGGAGCGAAGAATGAGAATACAGGAATCGAGAGAAGATTATCTGGAGGCCATTCTGGTGTTGGAACAGCGGCAGGAATTCGTGCGTTCCGTCGACGTGGCGAACCACCTTGGCTTCTCCAAGCCCAGCGTGTCGGTGGCGGTGGGGAACCTAAAAAGCGCGCTGCTGCTGACGGTGGATTCGTCCGGCGGGCTGCAGTTGACCGAGGCCGGGCGCGCGCTCGCGGAGCAGGTGCTCGAGCGCCATCGGTTGCTTTCCAGGTTTTTGACGCTGATCGGGGTGGATGAGGAGACCGCGGCCGAAGACGCGTGCCATATGGAGCACGTGATCAGCCAGCTTACCTTTGAAAAGATAAAGGAGTTTACGCTTGAACGAAAGACTGAAAGGGCGTGACGACCAAAGGGAACCGCAGTTCCGCGTCCGGATCGTTTGCGCGGCGCTGCTGACCGTGTCATGCCTTGCCTTTATCTGGACCAACTCGCTCATGTCGCCGGAAATGTCCGCGTCGATCAGCGACGCGTTCTCCGCCGCGCTGGTGCGGCTGCTCAGCGTCGTCTTTGGCGAAAATAGCTGGATCACGCGGGAAGTGCAGGAGCATATCCGAAAGATCGCCCATGCGGTCGAATTTTTTATCCTCGGCGCGCTGTCCGCGGTGATGCTGACCGTGATCCGGCGGGCAACATGGCATTTTACGCTGCACGCGATGTTTTTCATTCTGCTCGCGGCGGTGGCCGACGAAACCATTCAGGTATTTACCGACCGCGGTTCGGCGGTGCAGGATGTCGTGCTCGACTTTGCCGCCGGCGTCACCGGTCTGCTCATCCTGTCGTGCGCGCTCGGGATTCGGCGCAGGGCCGCTTTGCGTCGCGGCCAGTGATGTTCACGAATACCCGTATTCCGTCGTCCCCGCGAAGGAGCTTGTCTTGTCCTGGTGGCGCGTCGCGATTTCCCGGAATTTGTCAAACACGTTGACCGACAGCTCCACCAGCTTCGGGTCAAAGTGCAGCCCGGCGTCCTCGGTGATCGTGCGGATCGCGGCCTCGTGGCGGAATCCCGGCTTGTACGGGCGGTGCGAGATCAGCGCGTCGTAGACGTCCACGATCGCCAGCACGCGCCCGGACAGCGGGATCTGTTCGCCGGACAGCCCTTTCGGATAGCCGCTTCCGTCCCACTTCTCATGGTGCGTCGCGATGATCTCGCGCGCCACGGTCAGGAAGTACGACGATTCGCCCGGCCCCAAGCCCTCGATCGCGGCGTCCAGAATCTGTGCGCCATAGATCGTGTGCTGCTTGATCAGTTCAAATTCCAGGCTGGACAGCCGCGCGGGCTTGAGCAGAATATTGTCCGGAACGGCGACCTTGCCAATGTCGTGCAGCTTCGCGGCCTTGACGATGCTCTCGGCATAGCGCTCGTCGATCTGGTAGCGCGGGTGGTTATGCTCGCGCAGGTTGCGGACCATGATCTCGGTGTAGATCGTCGTCCGTTTGATGTGCTCGCCGGTTTCGTTGTCGCGGAACGACGTCATGTTCGCGAGGATGTCCAAGATCGCGTCCTGTGTGCGCCGAAGCTGTAGCGTGCGCATATCGACCATCTTTTCAAGCCCGCGGCGGTAGTGGGTCAGCTCGATGTGCAACCCGACGCGCGACCTGACGATGCCGGCCGAAATGGGTTTCAGGATGTAGTCGACCGCGCCGAGGTCCAGCGCGAGCTGCTCCTTGTCGCGCCCTTCCTGCCCGGTCAGGAAAATCACCGGAATGCCCGCCCACGCGGGGTTTTTCTTCAGCGCGCGGATCACGTCGTATCCGTTCATGCCGGGCATCTCGACGTCGAGCAGGATCAGATCGGGGACGCGCGTCGATAGGAACAGCAGCGCGCGCTCGCCGGACGGCGCGAGGAACGGCTGATACGATTCTTTGAGAATCTCGCCGAGGAAGCGCAGGTTTGTCGGGTCGTCGTCAATGACGAGCACGGAGGCTCTTTCTATCTCATTGTTCATTGCCTTGCTCTTCTTTCCCACGTCCCGACAGTTTCTGCATCAGGTCGGCGGCGGTATCGTAATCAAAGTTTTCCACGCAGCGCTGGATCTTCTCGAGCTGCGCGTTCAGCGCGTCGCCGTAGTCGAGCCGCAGCATGTCGCCGAGCATGGAAAGCGCGTTTTCGTTGTCGAGCACCTCGAGCATGTTGCAGATGTTTCGCAAATCGCGTGTCAGCGAGTTCTTCTTGTAGTCGCTGGCGGGCGTCCGGACGGTCGGCTTTTTCTCGACAGGCATCGCCAAGGCCAGCTTTTCCAGCAGTGCGCGTGTGCCCGCCAGATAGGGGCCGGTGTTCTGCTCGGCGTAGGCGTAGTTCTGCTTGACGACCGCCAGTTCGAGCTTTCGCGCGGTTTCGGACAGTTCGCGCGCGCCGATGTTCGCCAGCGCGCTTTTTTGGCTGTGTACCTCGATGCGGTAGTTGTCGTAATCGCGTGCGGTGAGAAAGCCCGAAAGCAGCTCGCATTTGCGCTCCGCGTTGTTGGCGAACGTCGAGAGGATCAGCCGGTAGGTGTCCTCCGCGCCGCCGATGTACGCGACCGCTTCCTCGACCCGCAGCCCGCAGATGTCGCGGACCCTGCGCAGCGCGTCCGACGCGATCTCCGTCCGCGCAGCGTCCGGCGACTGCGCCCGCGCGCCCTGTCGGATGCATTCCTTCGGCAGCCATTCAAGCAGCACGCGGTTGAGTTCGTCCACCTGAACCGGCTTGCTGAGAAAGTCGGTGAGCCCGCTTTCGATGAATTGCTCGCGCACGCCGGTGACCGCGTTGGCGGTCAGCGCGATGATCGGCACCGCCTCGTTCGGCTTGCTGATCGCCCGGATGCGCCGGGTGGCCTCGACGCCGTCCATCCCGGGCATCATGTGGTCCATGAAGACGATATCGTACAGCCGCCCTTCACACAGGCGAATCGCTTCTTCGCCGCTTTCTGCGGTGTCGATGATCAGGTCGTACGCGCGGAGCATTTCCACGGCGACCAGCAGGTTGATCTCGTTGTCGTCGACGACCAGCGCGCGGGCGTTGACCGTTTTGAAAGCGCCGAGGGTGCCGCGGTCGCGCGCGGATTCATGATCCTCGCTGCCTCCGTAGCCGTTTAAGGCGCGCGCGACGTCGGAAATCAGCAGCGGAACGGAAAGCGCGGCCTCCGTGCCCTCGCCGTATATCGCCTTGATGTCGCCGACCATGACGACGCTGGTGTTTCCGAGCCGGTTCGCCATGCGGCGCGCGGCGTCCGCCTCGTGCCCGGCGAAGCAGAACACGTGTGAATAAGCCTGCGCGTGAACCGCGGCCTCGAACTGTTGGAGAGTCTTGGCGTAATCGTAGCGCACGAACAGCCGGACAAGCATCCCTTCGAGCGCGTCGCTCGCCGGACAGTCGCCGAAAATGAGCGCGCGAACCTGGCCGGGCGCGTCCAGCCGCGCGACCGGCGTCGCGTCCTCGATGCGCTGCGGGATGCGGAACGTGAACACGCTGCCCTTGCCGAACGCGCTGTCCGCCTCGATCGCGCCGCCCATCGTCCGGGCGATGCCCGCGCTGATCGCGAGCCCGAGCCCGGTGCCGCGGATGCCGCGGTCGTTTTCCAGGTCGAAGCGGTAGAACGCGTCAAAGAGCCGCGCCAGGTCGACGTCGCTGATGCCGATGCCGGTGTCGCGCACGCAGAAAGAAAGCTCGGCCCACGTTTCCGCCGCGCTGGCCGTGACCTCGAGCGTTACCGTGCCGTGCTCGGTGAACTTGACCGCGTTGGACAGGATGTTGACGAGCACCTGCTTGATGCGCAGATCGTCGCCGACAAGGCGCGTGGGAATCGCCGGGTCGATGTCCACGACGAACGCCAGCCCCTTCTCCGCCGCGCGGAGGTGGATCAGGCCCGCGACGTCGCCGATCAGGTCGACGGGTGCGTACGCGCGCGGCCGCAGCACGAACTCCTGCGAGTCTATTTTGGAAAAATCGAGCATATCGTTCAGCAGCGTCACCAGCGAATCCGACGCCGCGAGGATGCCGCGGACGTATCCGCGCTGCTGCTCGTTGAGATCCGTGAGGTTGAGCAGGTTGCTCATACCGAGGATCGCGTTCATCGGCGTTCTGATTTCATGGCTGATATTGGCCAAAAAGTGAGACCTCGCCGGCCCTGAAGCGCTGGACTCGCCCTGCTTCAGGCCGCCGTTCGGGTGATCCATCTGCATCGTATCGCCTCTTGATTTTTCTATCCGCACGGAGGATACGCATAGTATACGATGGAAACTGCCAAAATGCCATAGAGTCATCATACTTTTCCGCGCGTTTGAGAAAAGATGCCGTGCATCGCCCGCGCCTGCGGGAAACAAATCGTTTTGATGAGAAACTGCGCCGCATCGCTTCACTTTTCCAGGATTATCTGCTATACTAACCAAAAATGCAATGCCGATTGTGTACGCCAACGCACATCGCCGGAAGGGGAAAACCGATGTTATCCGGGGAAAACCAGACCGCGCGGCTGTTTTTTCAGAGTACGTTCCAAAATATGCAGACGCCGGTCGTCGTCTGTGAGAAATCTTCCCGCCACCCGATCGTCTTTGCCAACGCCAGCGCGTGGCTTATCATGAACCCGCAATCGGTCACGGAAGGGCTACATCGAAACAACAAGACGTATTTTCTTGGCGACGTGCTCATGTTCAAGAGCGAGGCTGTGCGCGCCGGGCTGTTTATCACCCTTGGCATGGTCGGCTCGGTGACCGACTATAAGGCGGACATCTGCACATACGACGGCAAGGAAATCTCGATGACCATTTCCGCGAACATTGCGGAGGCGATGGGCACGCAGTATATCCTGCTGTACCTGCATCAGGCGGACACGAGCACGCTGTCGGCGATGGACGTTCAGCAGATGCTCAGAACGCTTTTTCACATCTCCAACCAGGAGGCGACTGCGGACGGCGCGATCCGCGGCATGCTCAGCTACACGGGCGACCGTCTCGGCGTCAGCCGCGCGTACATCTTTGAGTCCATTTCCGCCGAGTTGACGCGCAACACCTACGAGTGGTGCGGGCCTGGCATCGCGCCCGCGATTGACGACCTGCAAAGCCTGCGCAAAGCTGACTACAACTACGATGTCATCATGGGCAGCGGGATGTATGTCACCGATGACGTGCGCATGCTGCCGGATAACGACCGGGCGATCCTCGAGGCGCAGGGCATCCGCGCGATCGCGATCCTTCCGCTGTTCCACGCGGACGCGCCGCTGGGCTATATCGGCTTTGACGACTGCGCGCAGAACCGCAAATGGAGCCCGCTCGAGATCGATATGCTGCGCAGCCTCGCCAGCCTCATCGCGTCGCTGATCGTCCGGCGCGATTCAGAGCAGAAGATGACCAGGAGCCGCGAGATTCTGCAAACCATTTCGGACAACCTGGAAAACATCATCTATGTCAACGATCCCGATACGTACGAGATCGTGTTCATCAACAAAGCGCTCTCCGACTCGATCAACCGGTCCGCGGACAGCATCGTCGGCGGCATCTGCTGGAAGCTGCTGCAGCGCGACATGACCGGCCCGTGCCCGTTCTGCCCGCTGCCGCGCATGAAGGCAGAGGGCCTGATGGAAAGCGGCAAAAGCTACGCCTGGGAATTTCAAAACACGATGAACGGCAAGTGGTATCTGATCAAGGACGCGTTCATCAAATGGATCGACGGCCGGCTCGTCCACATCGAAACCGCCATAGAGATCACGCACCAGAAAGAATACGAAGAACAGCTTCATTATTACGCCTCGACCGACGTAATGACGGGCGCGTTCAACCGCGAATGGGGCTACAAGGTCATGCGCGACATGGCCGCGCCGGGCGGGCTCGGCGGCAGCCTGGTGTTCATCGACATCGATGAGCTCAAGTCGGTCAACGACCGGTACGGCCATGAGGAAGGCGACAACCTGATCCGTCAGACCGTCCGGATCATCCGCTCCAGCATCCGAAAGAGCGACGTGATGTGCCGCTGGGGCGGCGACGAGTTCATTCTGCTGCTCCAGTGCCCGCCGGACGTCGCGCAGCGGATCATGCTCACGATCAGCGAAAAAATCGCCGCGTATAACCGAACCGGCGAGGTGCCGTACCCGCTGGGCATCTGTTACGGCATCAACGCGCTGCCGCCGGACTCCGCCGCGTCCATCGACACGTTCATCTCGGAGGCGGATCACCGGATGTACCTCCAAAAAGAAACAAAACGGCAAGCGGCCGAGCGGTGAGGCAAAAGCAGGGTTTCCAAAGGGGCTTAGCCCCTTTGGCAGGGTTCGGGACGGAGTCCCGGCGTTCTTGTCTGCACGACTGTCCTTTTCAAATGAACATCCTATAAAAACACCATGACCGCACAATACAAAAGCAGCAGCGCCATGGCCGCGTTGACGATTTTGTTCCGGCCGGAAAAGAACGACTTGAACGCCGAGCCGAACAGCGCCCAGCAGACGGTCGACGCGAACCCTGTGAAGGCCAGCAGCGCCGTGAAGCCCATCAACTGCCAGAACGCGTCGAAATGCGGCAGGATGTACACGGACATCGACGTGAAACAGTAAACGTACAGCTTCGGGTTAACAAACTGCAAGAGCGCGCCCGACAGGAAGCCGCGTTGCGCGGACTCCTTTTCGTAGTCCGCCGCGGGGCGTATTGTTTTGTAGGCGAGATAGATCATATACGCCGCGCCGAAAAATTTCATGGCCAACTGAATCTTCGGGATCAGCGCTTCGAGCGCGGTGCTGACCAGCGTGCACAGTGACGCGACAAGCAAAAACCCGGCCAGAATGCCCATGTTGAATGAAAACCCTCTTCGAAAGCCGAGCCGCCGCGCGTTGTTCATCGACATGATGTTGTTCGGGCCCGGCGTGAACGACATTTCGAGGATATAGGCGAGAAACGCGCCGGTATTGAACATAAAAGAACCTCCCGCATCGCGCGATGCCGCATTGCCAAGATTATACGACGAATCCGGCGCGCGTTTCAAGCAGGGATTCCGAGGTTTGTATGGTATATAGTGAGTGGAGTGCGTGCTTTGGAGGGATTCAATGACGATTCGACAGCAATTGGAGGCGCGCGAGGCCGCGTGGCTCGCGCCATGGGCCGCGCGCAGCGCGGAACACGGCGACCGCGACCGCGCTGTCACGCCGGACGATCTGCGCACCGAGTTTCAGCGCGACCGGGACCGGATCCTGCACGCGAAGTCGTTCCGCCGCCTGATGCACAAGACGCAGTGCTTCTTGGCGCCCGAAGGCGACCACTACCGGACGCGCCTGACGCATACGCTGGAAGTGGCGCAGATCGCGCGGACGCTGGCGCGCGCGCTCCGGCTCAACGAGGATCTCGCCGAGGCGATCGCCTACGGGCACGACCTGGGCCATACGCCGTACGGCCATATGGGCGAGCGCATCCTGAACCGGCTGATGTCGTGCGGGTTCAAGCACCGCGAGCAGAGCCTGCGCGTCGTGTCCGTGCTGGAAAAGGACGGCGAGGGGCTGAACCTGACCGAGGCCGTCCGCGACGGTATTCTGCGCCATTCGGGCGGCATCGCGCCGCGCACGCTCGAGGGCCAGTGCGTCTCCCGCGCCGACCGCATTGCCTACATCAACCACGACATCGACGACGCGCTGCGCGCCGGCGTGCTCAGGGAGTCCGACCTGCCGCGCGAAATCACGCGCGTCCTTGGGGAGACGCACGGCACACGCATCGACACGATGATCCGCGACATCGTGAATGTAAGCCGCGACGGCGCGGGTGTCCGGGCCTCCGGCGAAATCGGCGAGGCGACGCTGAGCCTCCGGTCGTTCCTACACGAGCGCGTGTACATGCGCGACGAGGTGCGGCGCGAGGAGGAAAAGGCGGACCGCATGCTGGAAGCGCTGTACCGCTACATGCTCGAAAATCCGCAGGAAATGCCGTCGGACTATATCGAGCGGGGCTATATCGACGGGCTGGAGCGCACCGTCTGCGACTTTATCGCCGGGATGACCGACCGCTACGCGGCGCAGCGCTTTGAGCAGATCTATGTTCCCGCGGCGTTCGCGCGCGAATAATCCCGACCGCCGGATCCCACCGAATGCGAGAACTTTATGACGAAACAGGCAGGAAAAAGCGCGCTGGCGGCGAATGAAACCATCCGTGTGGAGGAGTGCATCCATGGCAACGCGGTACCCGCCCGAATGGATTGAGGAGTTACGCGCGCGCGCGGACATCGTCTCGATCGTCTCGGAATACGTGCCGCTGAAGCAGAACGGGCGCCGTTACTGGGGCCTGTGTCCGTTTCACCATGAAAAAACCGCCTCCTTCAGCGTCAGCCCGGACGACGGGTTTTACTACTGCTTCGGCTGCAAGGCCGGAGGCACGGTGATCCAGTTTGTCATGGACACCGAGCGCATGGAATTTGGCGAAGCGGTGAAGTATCTGGCGGAGAAGGTTCGCTTTCCGCTGCCCGAGACGCGCGACGACGGCGAATCGGACAAGGCGCGTTCGCTCCGCGAACGGATTTACGAGATCAACCGCCGCGCCGCGTTGTTTTTCTTTGAGCTGCTCTACGCGCCGGAAGGCGAAAAGGTGCTCGACTACCTGTACAAGCGGGGCCTGGACGATCCCGCGATCCGCATGTTCGGGCTCGGCGCGTCGCCGACCGGCTGGGACACGCTGACGAAGCGGCTTCTTTCCGAGGGAGCGACGGCCGAGGAACTGACGCTTGCCGGCCTGGCGGTCGAAAAGGAGACCAAGCGGTTCGACATGTTCCGGAACCGCGCGATGTTTCCGATCCTAAGCGCGCACGGCCAGGTGCTCGGCTTCGGCGGCCGCGCGATGGGCGACGCGCAGCCGAAGTACTTGAACACGTCCGACACGCCCGCTTTTAACAAGCGGCAGAACGTGTTCGCGCAGAATCTTTTGCGCAAGGCGAAAGGGCTCAAACGGGTGCTGCTGGTCGAAGGGTACATGGACGTCGTTTCGCTGGCCGCCGCGGGCGTCGAAGGCGTCGCGGCGACGCTCGGAACGTCGCTCACGCCGGAACAGGCGCGGCTGCTCAAGCGGTATGCGCCGGAGGTCTGGGTGGCGTACGACGGCGACGAGGCCGGCCAGAAGGCGATCATGAAAGCGCTTGACATCTTTCAGTCGCTCGACATCCCGGCGCGCGTGCTCGCGCTGCCGGACGGCCTGGATCCGGACGACTTCATCCGCCAGCGCGGGAAAGAGGCGTTTGACGCGCTGAAGCCGATGTCCGCGCCGCGCTTTCGCATGCGGCGGGCCGCCGTTGGTGTGGATCTTTCCACGGAAGAGGGCAGAATGCAGTACGCCATCGCGTGCGCGTCCGTCCTGCGGTCAGTTCGCCAGCCGGTCGAGCTGGAAAATCTGATCAAAAGGCTGTCGATCGAGACGGGATTTTCGCGCGAAGTGCTCCTTCAGCAGATTGGGGTTTCACCGGTTGAAAAAACCGCGTATACCGGACCGCCAAGGCGGGAAAAACTACCAGCGTCCGCGCCTCCCGAAGCTTCGGAGACGGATCACGCGGAACGGCTGCTTCTCTCGCTGATCAGCGCCGGCCTCGCGCCGCCCGGCAGCGTGGACGCGGACCGGTTCTCCGGCGAGGGGTACCGGCGGATCGCCGCGCGGCTTCTGGCCGGTGAAAAACAGGGCGCCATGCTGGAATCATGCGAGGACGACGCAATGAAGCAAACCATGCTCGAGGTATTCGCCGCGGAGCCGCGCGTTTCGGGCGAGGAAGCGACGCAGATTGTCGCGGACTGCCTGGAGAGGATGCGGCGCGGATGGATCGATGAGCGGAGGCGCGTGCTGACAGAGAGCCTGAGCACCGCCGAGGCGGGCGATAAAATTAAGGTTCTTAAGGAAATTATGTCGTTAGACGAAGAAAAAAGGCGCTTGCGGCCTGGCCGAAAGGAGTGACGGACTTGACCAATCCTTCCGATGACAAGCAGAAACGGGTCAACGAGCTTTTGAAGGCCGGCAAGACCAAAGGGATGCTCACGTACAAGGAGATCATGAACCAACTGGTAGAGTTTGAGATCGAGCCCGACCAGTTTGAGAACATACGCGAAACGCGCGAATCCCTCGGCGTCGACGTCGTCAACGAGATCGACCTGAACGTTGAGGAGGAGCCGCCGGCGCAGCCGGAGGCGGTCGAGGAGGATCTCGACCTGACGGTGCCCGAGGGCATCGGCATTGACGATCCGGTGCGCATGTACCTAAAAGAGATCGGCAAAGTGCCGCTTTTGACCGCCGACGAAGAAATCGAGATCGCCAAGCGGATGGAAAAGGGCGACGACGCGGCCAAGCGCAAGCTTGCCGAGGCAAACCTGCGGCTCGTCGTGTCCATCGCCAAGCGGTATGTCGGCCGCGGCATGCTGTTTCTCGACCTGATCCAGGAAGGCAACCTCGGCCTGATCAAGGCCGTGGAGAAGTTCGATTATCAAAAAGGCTAGAAATTTTCCACCTACGCGACCTGGTGGATCCGTCAGGCCATCACCCGCGCGATCGCCGACCAGGCCCGCACGATCCGCATCCCGGTGCACATGGTCGAGACCATCAACAAGCTGATCCGCGTCTCCCGCCAGCTTTTGCAGGAGTTGGGCCGCGAGCCGCTGCCGGAGGAAATCGCGCGCGAAATGTCGATTTCCGAGGACAAGGTTCGTGAGATCATCAAGATCGCGCAGGAGCCGGTCTCGCTCGAAACGCCGATCGGCGAGGAGGAGGACAGCCACCTGGGCGACTTCATCCCCGACGACGACGCGCCGGCGCCCGCCGAGGCCGCGTCCTTCACATTGATGAAGGAACAACTGATGAATGTCCTTGACACGCTGACCCCGCGCGAGGAAAAGGTGCTCAGGCTGCGCTTCGGGCTGGACGACGGCCGCCAGCGCACGCTCGAGGAGGTCGGCAAGGAATTCAACGTCACGCGCGAGCGCATCCGCCAGATCGAGGCGAAGGCGCTGCGCAAGCTGCGCCACCCGAGCCGTTCGAAGAAGCTCAAGGATTTTCTCGACTGATGCAGCCGCTGCTGCTGCCCGCGCTCAGCCCGCGCAAGGCCGCGATCGTCGGCCTGACGCCTCGGGTCACGGTGGGTTGTGAGATCGGCGCGGATCACGGCATCATCTCCGCGCACCTGCTCCGCGAGGGCATTTGTGCCCGCATGATCGTATCCGACATCAGCGCGGCTTCGCTCGAAAAGGCGAAGCTGCGCTTTTCGTTGCATGGTTTGTCCGCGCGCGCTTGTTTTCGCGTGGCGGACGGCTTGTCCGCGCTCGACGGCCCCGTCGGCGCGATCGTGATCGCCGGGATGGGCGGCGAGACGATCATGGAGATTTTGGGAAATGGATTGGACGCCATCGGCGGCGCTTCGCTCGTGCT